>JAYTHD010000211.1:0-14783 GCA_043732975.1 Verrucomicrobiota bacterium | reverse complement strand
TTCCGATCGCCCGCCGACACCGCCCGGCACATCGCCCAGAGCTTTCGCCGGGCGATCGGGGCCGATGGCGCGAGCCGATCCGCCCCCGTCGCCCCCACTGCGCTCGGCTCCTGCGCGGCCGCCGGCTGAAAGCACCCCGGCCGGCCAGCCCCACCACGGGCCGCGAATCCCCGCTTGCCCACCCGCAACTGCGCCCACATTGTCCCCGCTTCATGAGTGAAGTGGTACAACAAAAAGACGGTCCGGGATTTGATTTGGTGACTTGGTTCGAAGTCAACAAGCGCGCCGTGGTGTGGGGTCTGGGCGCCGTGGTGATCACCATCGCCGGGACGATCATCTGGAAGGGGCAACAACAGGCTCATGTCGAAGCCTCCAGCGGCGCGCTCCTCGCGGTGACGACGGCCAACAAGCAAGCTCCGCCGGTCGCGGAATTGGACAAAGTGGCCCAAGCCCATGCCGGGACGGCCGCCGCCGCCCAGGCCGCGTTGCTGGCGGGCAAGGAGCTTTTTCAACAGGGCAAATTCGCCGAGGCCCGCAGCCGGTTTGAGGCGGTCCGTGCGGACAGCGCGTCGGACGACGTTTTGGCCGCTGCCAAATTCGGTTTGGCTGCGTGCTTCGATGCCGAAGGCAAGCTCGCCGAGGCCCTCAGCGCCTACCAGCAGGTGGCGGATTCTCCCGGAGGCAAGCATCTGAGTGGGTTGGTCCGCCTCACCATGGCTCGGATTCAGGAATCCCAGGGGAAGGCCAGGGAGGCGCTGGCCCTCTACGATGCCATTCTCCGCACTCCCGGTTCCGGTTCCGCCCAGGAGGCGAGCCAGCTGCGTACCAGTCTTCTGCGCCAACATCCGGACCTGACCCCGGCCGTAACCAATGCCCCGGCGGCTGCCGTCCCCCCGACCCCGTAACCATCGGCAAAATGGCGCTGGCAAGGCGCGCTGGGCTTTGTTAGACAAGCGGGCAATCAGTTGCGGAAACCACCGCCCCCCCGGGGGGACGGAGCGAATGAACAACCACTCCAGGATTCTCCACCGGGCCGCCGCCGCTCCAAACACGGCGCCCGAAGCCGGCCATCCCCAGTCTTCCGCGCTGTCCTCCTGCCCTGCTTTTCCCGTCGCCGTCCGAATCTGTCGGCAATTTTCGCGTTCCCCGTTTTTCCTATGAAACTCGCCATCGTTGGCACCGGCTATGTGGGACTGGCCACCGGCGCCTGTTTTGCAGAAGTCGGCCACCAGGTCATCTGCGTCGACAACGACCCCAAAAAAGTCGCTCTGCTGCAGGCGGGCGGCATTCCGATCTTTGAGCCCGGGCTCGAGGAACTCGTCCACTCCATGACCGCCGCCGGGCGGCTCACCTTCACCGGATCCATCGCCGACGCCGTGGCCAACTCCGAGGTCATTTTCATCTGTGTCCCCACGCCTCCGCTGGCGGACGGCGGCGTCGACCTGAGTTTCATCGAAGGCGTCGCCCGGGAGATTGCCGCCAATCTCACCGGCTATCGCATCATCGTCGACAAGAGCACGGTGCCCGTAAAGACCGGCGAGAAGGTGGCGGAAACGATCCGCCGCTATTCGCGGACGAAGGTGGATTTCGATGTCGTTTCCAATCCGGAATTCCTCCGCGAAGGTTTTGCCGTCGAGGATCTCCGGCATCCCGACCGGATCGTCATCGGCACCTCAACCCAGCGGCCGGCGGCCGCCATGAGGGAACTCTACGCACCGTTCAATGCGCCCATCATTGTGACGGACACCAATTCCGCCGAACTGATCAAGCACGCCGCCAATTCCTTCCTGGCGCTGAAAATCAGTTACATCAATGCGATTGCCGGAATTTGCGAGGCGGCCGGCGCCAATGTCCAGGAAGTCGCGCAGGGCATGGGCATGGACGCGCGGATCGGCAATCGCTTCCTCAATGCCGGCATCGGCTTTGGCGGCTCCTGTTTCCCGAAGGACCTCAGTGCCTTCATCCGCATCTCGGAGCAATTGGGCTGCGATTTCCGCCTCCTGAAGGAAGTGCAGCGCATCAACACCGAGCAGATGGATCGTTTCCTGAAAAAAATCACGGACACGCTCTGGGTGCTCAAGGACAAAAAAATCGGCGTGCTCGGACTGGCCTTCAAACAAAACACCGACGACGTGCGACTCTCCCCGGCGATCGAGCTTTGCCAACGACTGTTGAAGGAAGGCGCGCGACTGCGGGTCTACGATCCCAAGGCGATGAACAAGGCCAGGGAGGTCCTGCCGGCGTCGGATCGCGTCGAATACGTCGACAGCCAGGAGTCCATTCCGCCCGGTTGCGACGCCCTGGTCCTCGCCACGGAATGGCCGCAGTTTGGCCAACTGGACCTCCCGTCAGCCCGCCGGACCATGACGACTCCCATCATTTTTGATGGGCGCAATCTGCTGGACCGGGCCGAGGTCGAGGCCCACGGGTTCATCTACAAGGGCGTGGGTCGATAACTGGGAGCGGCCGCCCGGACGCCGGACGCCACCGGCTCAAAACAATTCCCCGGCATGGGCAATTCCCCGATCGCCATCCCCGTCGCCGCGGCCCTGATATTTCGTGCCGGCCAACTTCTGATCACCCAGCGCCCGCCCGGCAAGCACCTCGCCGGCTTGTGGGAATTCCCCGGCGGCAAAGTGGAACCCGGAGAGACCTGGCAGGCCGCCCTGCAACGTGAATTGCGCGAGGAATTGGACACGGAGGTGGCGGTCGGCGGGGTTTTCGAGGAGGTCAACCACCCCTACCCGGAAAAGCTCGTGCATCTGCGTTTTTTTATTTGTCACTGGCTCTCGGGGGAACCTCGACCCGTGGACTGCGCCGCGGTGGCCTGGGTTCGCCGATCCGAGTTGGCACGATACTCCTTCCCCCCGGCCGACGCGCAATTGCTGCAACGATTGTCCCGGGAGCCGTGGCCCGAAGGGTGAACCACCGCATCTCGCGCTTGATTTCCAGCGTGCGTGACGCCACGGATTGCGGTCGCAGGCACCCGGAAATTCGGACACCATTCCCGGCAAGGCCCGGTTGGACGCACCGGATTTGTCGACAATACTTCCGCACTCACATGAAGTCTCTCCTGCTCGCCCTCGCCGTGATCTCCGCGCTTTCCCTGGCCCGTGCCGAGGGCCCCTGGACGTCCCTCTTCGACGGCAAGACCCTGGCGCATTGGACGGGGCCGGACGGGGCCAAGCCTGAAGGCTGGCTGGTGGAAGGCGACGGGATCCTGCGCTTCACGGGCAAGGGTAACTTTCTCCTGAGTGCGCAGGAGTACACGGACTTCGAACTGACGTGGGATTGGAAGCTCGCGGAAGCCGGCAACAACGGCGTCAAATACTGGGTGACAAAAATCGGCAAGGAGTGGCTGGGCATCGAGTACCAGATGATCGACGATAACAAGAATGCCGACGGCCTCCGCGGCGGCAGCCACAATACGGCGAGCATTTACGACATCTTTGATTCCGCGGCGGACAAGCTCCTGAAGCCGATTGGCGAATGGAACTCCAGTCGCGTGGTGGTGAAGGACGGAAAGATCGAGCATTGGCTCAACGGCCAACTCGCGAGCCACGCCGATGCGAAGAGCGCCGAGTGGAAGGAGCACCTCGCGAAGAGCAAATTTCGAAGCAAGGAAGGCTTCGCACCCGGCCACGGAAAACTCATGCTGACCGCTCATCAGGATCCCGCCTGGTTCCGGAACATCCGGGTGCGCACACTGTAAGGACCTAAAATGTCATCCACGCTTTTTGCGAGCCCTGAGGCGGTCTATCATCTGCGGAGCAAGGCACCCGGCCCCCAAGGCAAACTTCCGCTCACCGACGACCTGCTGCGCAACGCACCGAGCGGCGATCTGTTCGGCATGACTCAAAACGCCGGCATGGGCTGGAATCCGGCCGAGTTGGGTCGCAAGCAATTTCTCATCCTCAGCACGCAGGGGGGCGTCCGGTCGCCGGACGGTCGGCCGATAGCCCTTGGCTATCACACAGGCCATTGGGAAATCGGCCTGCTCGTCCAGGCCGCCGCCGAGACGATCAAGGCCCATGGAGCCCTGCCGTTTGCCGGCTACGTATCGGATCCCTGCGATGGCCGCACCCAGGGCACCACCGGGATGTTCGACAGTCTGCCCTACCGCAACGATGCCGCGATCGTGCTGCGACGTTTGATCCGATCGCTGCCCACCCGGAGCGGCGTCATGGGCGTGGCCACTTGCGACAAGGGCTTGCCGGCGATGCTGCTGGCCATTGCCGGCTCCGGGGATCTGCCGGGGATTCTCGTCCCGGGCGGCGTGACGTTGCCCCCGGAAATCGGCGAGGATGCCGGCAAGGTTCAAACGATTGGCGCCCGCTACGTTCACGGCCTGCTATCCTTGGACGAGGCCGCGGACCTCGGCTGCCGGGCCTGTGGCACGCCCGGCGGTGGCTGCCAGTTCCTCGGCACCGCCGCCACGACCCAGGTGGTTTGCGAGGCGCTCGGACTTTCACTGCCCCATTCCGCATTGGCTCCGAGCGGCGAACCGGTCTGGACCCAACTGGCCGTCGACTCCGCAATCGCCCTTTTGGAACTGGAGCGTCGCCGCCGGCCGACGCGCGAAATCCTGACGGACGCCGCCCTTCGCAATGCCATGGTGGTTCACGCGGCCTTTGGCGGTTCGACCAACCTGCTGCTGCACATTCCGGCCATCGCCCACGCGGCCGGATTGCGTCGACCCACGGTGGAGAATTGGATTGAGGTCAATCGCCAGACCCCTCGCCTGGTCAGTGTCCTGCCCAACGGACCGATTCACCATCCCACCGTCCGGGTCTTTCTGGCTGGCGGTGTGCCGGAAGTCATGCTGCACCTTCGCGCCCTGGGATTGCTCGATCTCACCGTGACCACCGTGGCGGGCGAATCGCTCGGCAACATCCTCGCCGCTTGGGAAACCTCGGAACGTCGTTCCCGCTTCCGCCAACTGCTCCGGGAACTGGACGGCGTGGATCCGGATGACGTCATTCTCCCACCGGCCCGCGCCCGCGCCAACGGCCTGACCAGCACCGTCGCCTTTCCGCGGGGCAATCTGGCCCCGGAAGGCAGCGTGATCAAAAGCACGGCGATCGACCCCGCAGTGGTGGATGCGGATGGCGTCTATCGTCACGAAGGACCCGCGCGCGTCTTCACCCGGGAGCGGGACGCCATGGCCGCCTTGAAAACGGGATTGATCCGCGCCGGCGACGTCATGGTGCTCATGGGAGCCGGGCCGATGGGTACTGGAATGGAAGAAACCTACCAGATGACGAGTGCCCTGAAGCACCTGCCGTTCGGACGCCACGTCGCGCTGGTGACCGATGCCCGTTTCAGCGGCGTTTCCACCGGCGCATGCCTGGGACACGTCGGCCCTGAAGCCCTCGCGGGCGGTCCCCTGGGCCAGGTGCAGGAGGGCGACACCATCCGCTTGGTGGTGGATCGCCTCCGGCTGGAAGGCAGCATCGATCTCGTCAAGGCCGCCGGCGATCCCAAACTCCTCAGCCGGGAGGAAGGGGCACAACTCCTGGCCAGTCGCCCCCCGCACCCCGGCCTCTCACCCAATGAAAAGCTTCCCGCGGATACGCGACTCTGGGCGGCGCTCCAGGCCGCCAGCGGAGGCACCTGGGGCGGATGTGTCTATGATGTCGACGCCATCATTGAGCGACTGGCGCTGAAGCCGTAGTCATTTTCGGCGACGCGCGAAAACGATCCACGGTGCGCATCACGACGCAGTAAAAAACCGGGGTCAGGAAGAGCCCGAAAAAGGTGACCCCGATCATTCCGGAAAAAACGGCCACCCCCATGGCACGCCGCATTTCCGCGCCCGCGCCGTGGCTCTTCACGAGCGGAAAAACACCGGCGATGAAGGCGATCGAGGTCATGAGGATCGGGCGCAATCGCAACCGGCAGGCCTCCAGCGCGGCGGGCACGATGGCCATTCCCTCCAACTGCTTTTCGCGCGCAAATTCGACGATCAGGATGGCATTCTTGCAGGCCAGGCCCACCAGCACGATCAACCCGATCTGCGTGAAGATGTTGTTGTCCGAGCCCACCCACCAGACACCCACCATCGCGCACAGCAGGCACATCGGAACGATGAGGATGATGGTCAGAGGCAGGCTGAAACTCTCGTACTGGGCCGCGAGGACGAGGAAGACCAGCAAGAGGCAAAGCGGAAAAACCAGGATGGCGGTGTTGCCGGCAATGCGCTGTTGATAGGTCAATTCGGTCCATTCGTAGCTCATGCCCGCAGGCAGGCTTTTCTGCACCAGGCTTTCGATGAACGTCTCCGCCTGCCCGGAGCTATAGCCCTTGGCCGGGGAACCGTTGATCTCGGCGGCGGGATGGCCGTTATACCGCATCACCCGGTCCGGACCATAGCTTTCCTTCACCTGAAGGATCGTCCCCAGCGGCACCATGTTGCCCTTCACCGTCCGGGTCTTGAAGGCAATGATCGCCTCCTTGTCCCGACGATAGCGGGCGTCCGCTTGGGCGATCACTTGAAAGGTCCGGCCGAAGCGGTTGAAATCGTTCACATAGAGCGAACCGAGATAGATCTGGAGCGTGTCGTAGAGATCCTGGAGCGGCACGCCGAGCGATTTGGCCTTGGTGCGATCCACATCAGCGAAGAGTTGGGGCACGTTGATCTGAAAGGTGGAATAGATACCCTGCAGCACATTCGTCTGATAACACTGGCCGATCACCCCCCACGTCGCTCCGTAGAGAGCCTCCGGTCCGAGGTTCGCCCGGTCCTCCACGAAAATCTTGAAGCCGCCGCCCGTACTCAGGCCGTTGACGGGCGGTGCGTTGATGACCAGGCAGCGCGCCTCCTGGATCTGCCCGAAGGCCGCCGTCAGCTTTCCTTGAATCGCGCCGGCCGACAAATCGGGCCGCCGTCGCTCCTCAAACGGCTTCAGGGTAATGAAGGTGATTCCGGAATTCGGGCTGGCGGTAAATCCATTGGGCGAAAGCCCGGGGAACGCCACCGAAGCCTCCACACCCTCCATCTTCAGCGCCATCTCGGTCATGCGTTTCACGACGGCATCGGTCCGATCCAACGAGGCCGCGTCAGGCAATTGGGCGACACAGATGAGGTATTGTTTGTCCTGATCAGGTATGAACCCGGAGGGCACCGCTTTGAATACCGCTCCGGTGAGCAAAACGAGACCCACATAGACCACCAAGGCCAGGGCACTGACCCGGATCACCCGGGCGACGCCGGCCGAATACTTGGCCGCTGCCCAGGCAAAAAAACGATTAAACGGCCGGAAAAACCAGCCGAGGACGAAATCAATACCCCGGGTCACCCGATCCTTCGGCGCATCATGACCGCGCAACAACGCCGCCGCGAGGGCCGGTGAAAGCGTGAGGGAATTGAATGCCGAAATGACGGTCGAGATGGCAATCGTGATGGCAAACTGCTTATAGAATTGACCCGTGAGCCCGCTGATGAATGCCGTGGGTATGAAAACCGCACACAAGACCAGCGCGGTGGCCACGATCGGGCCCGTCACCTCATTCATCGCCTGACGCGTGGCCGCCCGAGGCTCCAAGCCCAGGGCGATATTCCGTTCCACGTTCTCCACCACCACGATCGCGTCGTCCACCACGATGCCAATCGCCAGCACCAGACCGAAGAGCGAGAGGGCATTGATGGAAAAACCCAGCGCAGACATCACCGCAAAGGTGCCCACCAACGACACCGGAACCGCCGCCAGCGGAATGATGGAAGCCCGCCAGGTCTGGAGGAAAATGAGAACGACGAGCACCACCAGCAGCACGGCCTCAAACAGGGTGTGAATGACGGCGTCGATGGATTTGTCGACGAAAACCGTCGGATCATAGGCCACCCGATAATTCAGGCCGGCCGGGAAATTCTTCCGAAGCTCCTCCATGGTGGCGCGGACGGATTTGGAAAGCTCGAGGGCATTGCTGCCGGGCTGTTGAAATACCGGCAGCGCCACCGCCGACTTATTATTCAGTTGTGAGCGCAGCGAGAAATCCCCCGCGCCCAGTTCAATCCGGGCGACGTCCCGCAGGCGGACCAATTCGCCGTTGGCGCCAACCTTGACAATCACTGCGGAAAACTCCGTCTCGTCCGTGAGACGACCCTTGGCATTGATCTGCAATTCAAAGGCGGTCGAAGATGCCACCGGCTGTTTCCCGACGGCTCCCGCCGCCACCTGAACATTCTGTTCCCGCAGGGCGCTGACGATATCCCCTGCAGTAAGTCCCTTCGCAGCGATTTTGTCGGGATCGAGCCAGATGCGCATCGCATAATCGCCCGAGCCGAAGACCTGCACCTGCCCGACGCCTTTGATGCGGGCCAGCACATCCTTCACCTGCAGCGTCGCGTAATTGCGGACAAAGACGTCGTCATACGTCCCATCGGAAATCAGGTGCACGACCATCGTCAGATCCGGACTGGATTTGATGGTGAGGATCCCGAGCCGGCGAACGTCCTCTGGAAGTTTGGGCAGCGCCTGGGCAACGCGATTCTGCACGAGCACCTGCGCCTGGTCGATGTCCGTGCCCAGCTTGAACGTGACGGTCAGGGTCATCACGCCGTCGCTCGTGGCCTGGGAAAACATATAGAGCGAGTTTTCCACCCCGTTTAACTGCAATTCGAGCGGCACCGCCACCGTCTCGGACATTGTCTTGGGATCGGCCCCCGGATAAACTGCGCGAACCACAATCTGGGGCGGGACCACCTCGGGATATTCGCTGATGGGCAGCCGGAACATCGAGATCAATCCGACGAGGAAGATCACGATGGATAGCACGCCCGCAAAAATGGGGCGTTTGATGAAGAAATGGCTGAAATTCATGGGTTTTGAATCCGACGCCACAGGTGTCCAAAAGTTGGATCCCCAGCGCGGCGGGTGGGAATCGCCGTTCAGTTCTGGACCGTCACCGGCATCCCCGGAAATATTATACGCTGCAGTCCATTGACCACGATACGATCAGTCGGCTTCAGACCCGAGCGGACGATTCGCTTCCCCTCCACACTGCCGCCCATCGTGACAAAGGTTTTCTGCACGGTGTTCGAGACCGACAGCGTATAGACATATTTGAGATTCTGTTCCGTACCCACGGCCTCCTCCTCCACCAGCAACACCGGGGCGCGGCTGCTGGATGGGATACGAACCCGGGAGAAAAGCCCGGGGATCAATCGACCGTCGTGATTGGGAATAATCGACCGGAGCAGGATGCTGCCCGAAGCGGGATCAATCCGATTATCAAAGTGATCAATGACTCCGGGAAAAACGGTGGTCGGATCATCGGCGAGGGAGACTTCCACAGCGACTTTGCCGTCCGGTGACTTGGGCAACTGGCCCGCCAACTCCAATTTTTTGAACCGCAGCCAGGCGGCTTCATCCACTGCGGCATAGGCATAGATGGGATCAACGGAAACCACATTGGCTAATAGGGTGGTAAAACCATCGACGCCGGAAACGTTGTTGCCGACCGTCACCAGCGCTCGCCCGACGCGGCCTTCGATCGGCGATCGGACATCACAATAGCCCAACTGGATGCGGGCGGAATTCAGCGCTGCCTCCGCTCCACGCAATGCGGCTTGGGTATCGGCTTCCTTCCAGCGGCGGGTATCGGCTTCCTCCGGCGAGATGGTTTTGTCCGCCAACAATCGCTCCGCCCGGGCTGCTTCCTTGACGGCCACCTCGGCGGCAACCTGCGCACGCATCAGTGCCGCCTCCGCCGTCCGCACCGCCGTCTCCGCCGGTTTGGGATTAATTTGAAACAGGACGTCCCCCGCCTTGACCAACTGCCCGGCTTCAAATCGGACAGCCGTCAGGTAACCGGACGCCCGCGGACGAAGCTCAACCGATTCAACCGCGTCCAACCTGGCCGAAAAGGTGTCCTGCAGGACCATCTCCCGCTGTTCCACAGTCGCCACACTTACCGCGGGCGGACTCGTCGCTCCGGCCGCCGGTCCGTTGGAAGACCGGCCGCTGGAGGGCTGGCAACCCGAGGCGACGAGCGCCGCCGCTGCCACCAGGGCGAGGCCAACAAACCGGTGCGCGGCCCCGGGCGAAGCCGATGCGACGACGGTAGGATCCACGTTTCGGTTGATTGAAGGCGTCGCTTCAATAAACGCAGCGGGCGTGGTCAAGTGGGTTGATTTCATTAGTAGAAAGATATTTAATAACCCGCCACCGAGTCCGGCATGATTTTGTTGACTGATCGTCTCAAGGCATTCAACGAGCTTCTTTTCGACCGGGAGGTTTGGATGGCCCCGGCGGCTACTTCCGAGGGGAGGGAACGCCCAGCAACCGGAAGAGGGGAGCTTCCAAATCATCCAGGAGCGCGGGATCATTATGCACCTTCGCCGACAACAGGCATCCCATCGAATACGCGCACACCGCCGCCGCCGACTGCTGCACGTCCGCGACCCGGATCAAATGAGCCCGCTGGGCATCGGCGATGGCCGCCGTGACATACACCCCCATCCGGTCAAGGATCTCTTCGGATTTGGCCCGCAACCGCGCATCCAGCGTGGCGAGTTCACTGCCCACATTGCAAAAGGGGCATCCGACCACATGTCCAAAGCGCGCGGCAAGATCCCGCTGGGACTGCCGAGTGACCGCACACCACCGACTCAACCGCTCCAGCGGCGGCAGTTGGGCGGAGAAGATTCCGTCGAGAAGCGGACGCAGGGCCTGCCACTTGGCCTCATAGGCCGCCAGCGCCAGTTCCGTTTTCCCTTCAAAGAAGTGATAGAAACTCCCCTTCCGCACATCGGCCCGGGCACAGATGTCGTCGACGCTCACGCTCGCGAAACTATTGGACCAAATAAGATCCAACGCCGCCTCGAGCAGTCGTTCCTTCGCCGTGCTGGTTCGTCCCATGCCGGTGCTTGTTTACATTACTGTACCATATAGTCAACTATTTCCAGGCGCAGCAGCGACTCCTTGCGCGGTAATCCACCCGCGTAGCCCGTCAAGGCACCGCTGCTGCCAACGACCCGGTGGCACGGAACGACCAGGCTCAGGGGATTCCGTCCAATCGCAGTGCCCACGGCCCGAGTGGCCGTCGGTCGACCAATTTTGGCCGCGAGCTGTTGGTAGGTGCACGTCTGGCCCCACGGAATTTCCCTCAGGGCTTGCCAGACTTCTTGTTGAAACGCCGTGCCCCGGATCTCCAAGGCGCCTCGATAGGGTTCGGGCTGACCTGCAAAATACTCGGACAACCAGCCCCGGACCTCCTCGAAACCCCGCTCCTGGCGCTGCCAATTCTCCAACCCGCGGGGAAACCATTTCTGGCCTTCAAAATAGAGACCACACAAACCCGCGGTACCGGCCACCAGGAGAATTCTCCCCAGGGGCGAGTCCCATTCGCTGAAAAAATGCAAGGAAGGGCTCATAATGTTATAGGACTATTCTCGTTCAGGGATTCCCAAAGCAACGCAGCCGCATAGGCCCGCCACGGGCGCCAGGCCTGGCTGCGCTGTTCCAGCTTCCGCGCTGAAAGGCGTCGATTGCCACCAACTGCCCGTCGCAAATCCGCATCGCCCGAGGGGAACGCATCCGGATACCGAAATATCCGTTGGGCCACATCGTACGCCGTCCTCGAACCAATGCCCGGGACGCTCAGGAGCCGGGCCTGCACCTGCTCAAAGCGGTCGCCGGGCCGATATTCAAGCCCCCCCGTTTTCGCGAAGGCGCAGAGATGTCCCAGGGTTTCTGCGCGGCGTCGATTCATTCCCAGGCGGCCAAGCGCCTCGATGCCGACGCTCCCCAATCCGTCGGGGGTCATCCCCAGCCGATTCAACGCCGAGAAAGGCGTCGACATCACTTCACCGAACTGCTGGGCCAACCGACCCGCTTCCGTACCCGCCGCCGCCACGGTCACCCGCCGCCCAATCACCGTCCGCACCGCACCTTCAAAAACGTCGAAGGCGCCCGGGATTCTCAGCCCGGGAAAACGCTGGCTTAGCGGAGCCAGCAACCGGTCCTGGGTCAGGGCCGCGGCGACCGTGACCGGATTGGCGTCCAGATCGAACAGGTTGCGCAGGCGGCCCGCGATCGCCGCCATCACCGGCGCCAGCGACGCGCCAAGGGTCACTTCCAAATGGGCTTTGCGGGGAACGTCGCGAACCATCAACCATCCAGTGGAATTCCCCACTCGGCAGGTTCGGAGATAACGGCCGTCCGTCGTGACGACGTCAACCCCCGGAGTCACTCGATCTTGCAACCCGCGCAGTAGTTCCGGCCAGGCAAACGGCGGCCGATAAGCCAGAAACAGCCGGAGCGCCCCGTCCAGATTATCCCGTCGAGTGATCTTCGCCGAACGGCTTCGGATCTGCCCCGGGGTCAGTCGCTGTCGTTGAAGAAAACAGGCATTGAAACGGCGAATGCTTTTGAAGCCCGCCGCCAACGCCACGGCAGCAATCGGCAGGTGCGTATCATGCAGCAGCCGCTTGGCGAACAGGATCCGTTCGTTCTGCATGACCTCCACCGGGGAAACCCCAAAGGCGTCCACCATCAGGCGCCGGAATTGCCGATCACTGTAACCGGAAGCCCGGGCGATGGCTGTCAACCCCATCCCTTCCAGCGCCCGCGAACGCAAAAACCGATACAATAATGCCGCCAAAGGCTCGTGGGCGGCTTGCGAAACCATCGGTGAAAGTTCCGGACGACATCGAAGGCAGGGACGAAATCCCGCCTGCGCGGCCGCCGCCGATTCGCCAAAGAAACGGCAATGAACCACCTTGGGCGTCCGCGTCGGACAAATCGGGCGACAATAAATGCCCGTGCTGGTGACTCCGGTGAAAAACACCCCGTCAAAACGCCGATCACGGGATCGGAGCGCGGCGTAGCAAACGGAAGCCTCCAGCGGCATGGATCAGACGCTAGCAGTCCCGGCCGCCGCCGCCGGCCATTTTCGGCCACGAGTTTTCACCCACCAACACCGCTCGCTGATCGGGCAGACGGCGGAGACGCCGGGACGAATCCGCCTGCCGCTCCACGTCAGACGTGGCTGGGCACTTCGAACCCCTTGCGGTATTCGCGGGTCAGCTTGTGGTTGGCCGTCGTGTTGCCAACGAAGCGCTCCGTCGCCGGATCCATTTTCAGACGCGCGCCCATCACCAGGGATCCGCCCATCAAATCCACACCATTGGCGTCGCAATGCTCCCGCAAACGCCCAAAGGTTTCTGCCGCCGCCGGACTGTCCTGCAAGCGCTCCCGAACGGCGTCGGGTTGGAGCCGCTCACCCAACTGGTAGCTGATGTTGCCAGTGTGGCAGAGACCGCTGCTCAAATGACCCTCGAGAATATCCGCGTTGAGATCCGCCGACTTCCGACTGCGCACCGCCGCCACGAAATTGGCATAGTGATCCGCCCCCTCCCGCCAGCGTTTGATTTCCTTGCCGCTCTTGTCGTAAGCCACCGCGCTGTCGTAGGTCGGGATGCTCAGGGAACCGCCTTCGCATTCCACGATCACGCCGACGCTGGCCCCCTGCAAAACGTCCATATTCTTCGTCCACAGCTTGGGATCATGGAACTCCTTGGAGCGCGGCAATCCGCGCACCTCAAAAATCAACGGCGCCCGTTCGTAGCCGTGATAAACGAACTGCGTGTTCGGCGTGTCGCCATCATCCGAATAGCCAAAACGCCCGCCCACACTGAGCACCTGCGGACTCAACGTGCGTTCTCCCAGCACCCACCGCGCGATGTCCATCTGGTGGATGCCTTGATTGCCCAAATCCCCATTGCCCGTGACAAACTGCCAGTGCCAGTCGTAGTGCAATTTTTCGCGCATGAGCGGGCGGAGCGGCGAAGGCCCGCACCATAAATCATAATCAATGTGAGCCGGCACCGGCGTCGGTGCGGAGACCTTGCCGATGCTCATCCGCGGTTTGTAGCACAACCCGCGGGCCAGTTTGATCTTGCCGAGATTTTCCGCCTGCACCCATGCCACAGCCTCGCGGAGTCCAGGATTCGATCGGGATTGTGTCCCCGTTTGGACGATGGCGCCATGGGTCCGGGCGGCGGCGACGATTTGTCGTCCCTCCCAGGCGTTGTGCGAGACTGGCTTCTCCACGTAGACATCCTTCCCGGCCTGAATCGCCCAAATCGCAATCAAGGAATGCCAGTGGTTGGGCGTCGCCGTCGAAATGGCGTCGATTTCGCCCGACTCCAGCAGTTTTCGCACGTCCGTATAGGTGGCGACATTTATGCCCTCCTTGGCCAATTCTGCCTTGCCGGCAGCCAGCACATTGGAGTCCACATCACAGAGGGCCACCAAACGAACACCCTTCAATTTCTTGAACCCGCCAATGTGGTCCCGGCCGCGCGAATTGAAGCCGATGACCGCCACGCGCAGATCATCATTGGCGCCCAAGCTGCGGCGATTGGGTCGGTAGGGGGCTGGGGAGGCCGCGTGAACCGCGGAGGTCCAGCCGGTGGCGAGGGCCGTCGCCGCCAGGGCCGACGTGGAGAGAAATTCGCGACGTTTCATGGAGAATAGGCCATATCTCATGCGCCTTTCCCGGGCGGACGGCAATACGAAATTTGGGAAATGTTGGGATTATTGCTCGGGGAGCAATCCGATGCGTCCTTTGATTCTCCTGCCGAACGTCCCCAAACCAGAGGAAAAGCACCCCGGGGCCGCTCCGCAACCTAGGACGAATTGCCCCGGGGAAAGGAACGGCACTTCCTACCGGCACCTCCACTCACCCCACCGCATCCACCCGCAAATCCCGCAGCACGGTAATACCCGGCAATGGCACCCCGCGAATCGGCCGCGCGCCGTCCTTCCGCTTCTTTCCAA
>JAYTHD010000210.1:0-18534 GCA_043732975.1 Verrucomicrobiota bacterium | reverse complement strand
CTGGTCGCCCCAGCAGGTCGGCTTCTCCCTCACGCTGGTGGGCGTTTTGTCCGGACTGGTGCAGGGCGTTCTGGCCGGACGGGTCGTTCCCTCGCTCGGTGAAGGACGGGCCGTGGTCGTCGGCGTCAGCTTGTGGATCGTCAGTTACGTGGGGTATGGATTGGCACCAACGGGTTCGGTCATCTGCGGTGTCCTGGTCGTGGGCTGCCTCGGCGGCATTTGCGGACCCGCGATGCAATCCCTGCTCTCGCATCAAGTGGGTCCGTCCGAACAGGGCGCTCTCCAGGGAGCCTTGACCAGCCTGAACAGTCTCGCCCAAATGATCGCCCCGCTTCTGGGAACCTGGACCTTCGCGTGGGGCATCGCGACACCGATCGCCGGCGGATTGCCGGGATTGCCCTTTTTTGTCTCCGCCGCCTTGATCGCCCTGGGCGGTTCGCTGGCCGTGCTGGCCCTCCGCGCCGCGGGGGCGTTGGGCGCTCCCCGGTCCGGGTCCGCGGCGCCCTAACGTCGATTCGAGGCCCGCTCCCGCCGGGTTCGCCGGGGCCGAATGCCGGCACCACCTCAGCCAGTGTTCTTTGGGGTTTGAACCCCGACGGAAAGTCCTATCGTCCCGACCTCATGAGCACGATTGCCCGCAAAGCTTCGGGACAGATTTTGGTGGTGGGTATCTTCCTGGGGATCCTGTCGATCGCGGGTGGAGTATGGCTGTGGACCCGCAATTCTTCGCGGGACGACGCGGACCAATTCGTGGCCCTGATGAATTCCGGCAGGACCTATGGGGCGAACGGCGACCTCCCGCGGGCCCTGGAAGCCTTCCGGAATTCACTCGTTCTCAACCCGCAGAATCCCGATGTCCACCTCAACCTGGCCAACGCGTATCTGCTGGCCAACCAGTCCGCCGAAGCCCTCGCCCACGCCACGGAGGTGACGCACCTGGAGCCCAACAGCGCCGCCGGCAATTACCTGCTGGGTTGCGCGGCGCTGCGGCTCAATCAATTCACCAACGCGGTGCAAGCGTTGCAAGTAGCCAAGGACATCGACCGCTCCATCAACCCGGTGAGCTATCAACTCGGCCGGGCCTACGCGGGGTTGGGGCGATTCGAGGAGGCGGCGGGGCAGTTTGCCGAGGTCACCCAATTCGAAACCAATCATCCCTCCGCCTTCTATCAATTGAGTCAGGCACTGCTCCGGACCGGCCAGCGGGACGAAGCCGCCCGCGCCCTGGCCAGTCACCAGGCGATCAACGCCGGAAAACCGCAAGCCGCCGACAATCCGTCGCTTTACGAAAAGTGTATCTACACGGAATTCCTCGCCCCCCTGGTCCTGGAACAACCGTCGATGGATGGCGACCCCGTCCATTTTGTCGACGCCACCCCCACCGTGCTGGGCGAGTCGGCAGCCCGTTTTCACGGCCCCTTCGGCGTCTTCGATTTCTCGCGCCAGGCCAACTACGACCTCCTCGCGCAATGCGGCGAGGCGGGGCCGCAAATCCTGCAGAATCACGAGGGCAAGTTCGAACCCAAGGGCGAGCCGCTGGCGTCGGCCGCGGGCAAGAAGCTCACCTCAGCGTTCGTGGGCGACCTGAACAATGACGGTATCGCGGATGTCGTCCTGAGCGGGCCCGACGGTACGGTCGTGCTGCGCTGCGCCACCAACGGGACGCTCACCGATCTTTCCCGCCTGAGTTCCGCCGGCGGCCAGAACTTTGGCAGCCTCGTGCTCGCCGACCTCGAATTCACCGGCCGGCTGGGCGTGGTGGGCGTGTCCACCGGCAATGGCCTGCCCCGCTTTCTCCGTGGTTCCGGCAATTTCCTGCTGCGCGAAACCAACCAGACTTTCTATGCGGGCATCAGCGGCGCCAGCCAGGTCCTCGTCGATGACTGGAACAACGACGATCTCCCCGACGTGCTGCTCACGCGCGTGGGGCAGCCTCCGGTCGTGCTGGTCAATGTCCGGGGCGGCAAATTGGCGGCGCCCATTTCCCCGCCCGAATGGCCGGTGGCCAATGCCCTGACCGTCGGCGATTTTAACAACGATTTCCGCGCGGACACCGTGCTGGTGACGGACAAATCCATCGACATCTTTTACGGCGGACTGAAGGAGGCGCGCCGGCAATCGCAGATGAACAACGGGATTCAATTCATCCGCGGTGTGGACTACGACAATGATGGTTGGGTGGACCTGATCGCCTGGGGTCGCGACGGAATCCATGTGTGGCGCAACCGCGGGCGCCTCGGCTTCCATGAAGTCACTGCGGATCTGGGGCTGGCCGGGCTGAAAGACGTGCGTTACCTGGCGGCGGCGGACTTCGACCACGATTGCGATACGGATTTCATCGTCGACGTGGGGGGCGCGCTGCGCTTTTTCCGGAACGACGGCGGCAACGCCAATACGCAGCTCAAACTCGCCCTGGTGGGTAATCGCTCGAACAAGAGCGGCTTGGGCGTCAAGGTGGAAGCCGCGGCGGGAAGCTGGCGGATCTTCCGCAGCGTGCCGCAATTGCCGGCGGAGATTGGCCTGGGACGGCACAAGAAGCTGGACGCGCTGAATGTTCATTGGTTCGACACCCGGGTGAATGGCATCGACGTCGTCCTGGAATCCTGTGCTCCCGTGCCGGCCATCGAGATTTTTTCCGACAGCACCGGCTCCTGTCCGTTCCTTTATGTCGGGGACGGCTCGCACCCACGCTTCGTCACCGATTTGCTGGGCGCGTCCCCGTTGGGATTGCCCCAGGCTCGCGGAAAATACATTGAGGCGGATCCGGTGGAATTGGTCGCAGTGGGTGACGCCGATGCTGTCCCGCAGCGCCAGGGTCGGGTCACCTTGCAGATCACCGAGGAGCTTCGTGAAGTGCTGTATCTGGACTCAGTGGAACTTTGGGTGGTTGACCGGCCGGCGGAGATCGAAGTCCACTCCACGAGTCAATTGCGGGCGGGCGGGCCCTTTTCCCTGCCCGCTCTGCGGGGCGTGAGTCACCTGCGTCCGCCCGTGCAGGCGACAACGCTGGACGGAAGGGAGGTGACGTCGGCGCTGGCCGCGGTGGATCGGATCCGGGTGTCACCGACCACCTTGCGCGGTGAGCAATTCCGCGGCCTGGCCGAACCCCACGGGGTTGTTCTGGATTTCGGTCCCGGCGCTCTGGATTCCCGGAAATCGCTCGTGCTGGTGCTGAATGGCTGGCTGCGATTCGGCGGGGGCATGGCCAATATCGGCGGGTCGCAACGCGAAGATTTTCCCTTCCCCTTCCCCGTGTTGGAAGCCCAGACCGCGGACGGTGCGTGGCAGCGTCTCGACGTGCCTCCGGCGGCGCCGGCCGGAAAAACCAAAACGATTCTGCTGGACCTCGCCGGACGGCTTCCTGACGACTGCCGTCGGTTGCGCCTGACCCAGGCCTTTGAAATCCATTGGGACCGGATCGCGCTGGGCGAAGCCAGTCCCGCCCCCCGGGCAATAACGCTCAAGCCGGCCCGGACCGATCTGCATTTCCGGGGCTACAGTCCGCTGGCGGATCTCCCGCTGACCGAACCGGGCACGCCCATCTATGAGCAACTGCTTCCCCGGCCCAAGTGGTCGCACACCCCCAGCGGCTGGGCGACGCGTTATGGGGCCGTGGATGAACTGCTGGCCGCGGAGGACGATGGTTTATGTCTGGTGACTGGGGGCGACGAATTGACCCTGGAATTCAACGTCGCCAACCTGCCCGCACCACCACCGGGACACGTGCGCGAATATTTCCTCCGCACCGTGGGCTGGGACAAGGATTCCGACTACCACGTGGCGGCCGGGACAACCCTCGAACCGCTGCCGTGGCGAAGTATGAATTACCAGCCGTACGGCACGGAAATCCGCCCTCCCTTCCCAAGTGATTTGTTACATCGGCGTTTCAACACCCGCTGGGTGGGGCCGACGACCTTGGCGCGGACCAAATCGGCCGGTCCCGTTCATTGACCGGGGTTGAATCCTCACCAATCTTCCCGCCAATGTCTGTGGGAACCGCTTCAGAAGAGCACGTCACACCCTCCACCGCGGGCGTGGGCGTGGGAGGATTGGGGAGAAAACTGACCTATAATTGGGCCTTTACGTTTCTGGAGGGGTTACTGTGGATCTGGTCGATTGCGGTTTGCGTTCCGTACTGGCTTCGCGACGACAATTATGCGTACGGCTGGGTCGTGCCGTTCCTCATGTTTTTCTTCCTCTGGCGACGTCTGGGCTCACAAACGCGGGAATTCTGGTCGGCCTGTGCCCGGGAGGCGACGGATGCGCGGCGGATAAATCCGTGGCTGCTGGCGGTGGCCGGGGTCGCCCTCTTTCCCACGGAAGTGATGCGGGCGGAATACCACCAATCCGGGGCTGTGTTGTGGGGCATCAACCTCGCCAAGGTGATTTTTTCCATGGCAGCGGCGTGGTGGTTGGGAGGCCGCCGGCTTTGGATCCTGACTCTGTTTCCGCTCGTCTTTTTTCTCACCGGCGTGCCCTGGCCCAGCTCGGTCTCGCATGCGTTGACCCAACGATTGATGATGGATGTCGCTTCGACGGTCCGCGAAATCATGTTGTGGTGCAACGTTCCCCTGGAGCAGCAGGGAGGCGTCCTCATCACCAGCAACGGGCCGGTGGGCATTGTCGAGGCCTGTTCGGGGATCCGCTCCCTGCAATCCGGACTCATGGTCAGCCTCGCCGTGGGTGAGTTGCTGTGGCTGTCCCGGATCAGCCGGGTCGCACTGGTGGTGATCGGCGTGCTGCTGGCCCTGGTGAGCAATCTTGCCCGCACATTCGCCCTTTGCTGGATCATGGAACATAGCGGGGCCGTGGCGATGCACGGGAGCCACGACCTGGTGGGCAACCTCGCGATGTGGTCGTATTACGCCCTGATCTTTATTTCCGGCAAGGTGCTGGCACGGGGGATTGTCGATCCCTGGCCACGGGCGGATGTCGGCTCGTGGAGCGAGCGGATCGGTGCCCTGGCCTGGCCCAATGTGCCTGATTTCCGACCGCTGTTTGCCACCACGGTGACCTGTTTCCTCGGCGTGCACCTCTGGTACTTCATTCTGGGTCTCGACGTCCACCCGCAGACCCGACCTTATTTCAAGGCCCGTTTGGAAGAGGGGAGTGGCAATAAAAAGCAGGAATTCGACGACACCGTCTGGCGCCAGCTCGGTGCGGATTCCGGAGAGAATTTTCGCCGTCAAATCCAGGAAGCGCCGCTGGGCTATGCGGACGGCTACCATCTCTTCTGGAAACCCGGACCGATGAGCCGCTTCGCGTTGCATCACCGGCCGGATGCCTGCATGCCCGGCCAGGGCTGGAAGATGGTCGGACAACCCCTGCCGGTGAAAACCCGGCTGGGCAATCAGGACTTGGATTTCCTGGCTTTCCGCTTCGAAAGGGAGGGTTTGAAAGCGTTTCAGATCTGGGGCGTCTGGCGCGACGGGCAGCCGGTGCCCTTCGATTTCAGCAAGGCCTTCTCCGTCCATCCGGAAGTCTTTAAACCCTGGCCGAGCAATCGCCACCTGCTGGGAGTCGAATTGGTGTCGTGCTTCGTGCCCTACAAAGGCGAGCAGGTCCCGGACCCGAATATTTTTGCCCGCATTCTGCCACAAATGTTCGACCGTGAAACAGGGCCTCCCGCCAACCGCCCCCCAACGGCACCGTGAACTCCCGGCCCTTCCGCCCCCTTCCCCGCGCTGATTGCGGGGAGCAAGAACCCTCGCATTGCAGTTGGTCTTCGCTGCGGTTTTGACCCCATGGATCCAGAAAAACAACTCCCGACGCCCGCCCCGGACACCGGGCGTGCGCCCACGCCCAACGATCCCGGGGAGGCTCCCAAGACAGCACCCGACACCCTCATTTTTCGGATTCTCATGGTGGTGGCCGTGCTGGGGGTCATCGGCTATTTCGGGGGCAAGTTTGCCTGGCGACGGCTGCGCGTTCATCGCGCCCATCAGCAATGCGCCATCGCGAACCAATTGATCGAGCAACAGTTGCTCGGCGACGCACAGAAAGCGGTCCGCACCGCCATCCAACTGGCGCCCAATGATCCCATGGTCCTGCGCACCACCGCCACCTGGTGCTCGCTCACCGGACGTCCCGAAGGACTGATGTATTGGGACCGCCTCTTTCAAGTCGTTCGCCCCACCCGCCAGGACCGCCTGAAGAAACTGGACCTCGCCCTAATCCTCCACCGTTTGGACATCAGCCGGGATCTGCTCAAAAGCCTCCTCAAAGATAACGAGAAGGATCGCGAAGTCCTGGTGCGCGCCATCCAGCATCATATCCAGACCGGCCGACCGGGAATCGCCATCAAAGCCGCGCGCATTGCGCTCACGGCCGTGCCCGACGACTTACAGACGCGTTTTCTCCTCGGCAGCCTGCTGCACGAAATCCCGGACCGTGGCGCCCAGGAAGAGGCCCGCCGGATTCTCTGGAGCATCGCGCTCGAAGATTCCAAGTGGCGCAACCCGTCCGTTGACCTTCTGGTCCAGAGCCAACTCTTGAATGACGGGGATCGCCTGCTGCTGGTCCGCTCAATCGAATCGCGAACCAACATTTCATTGCGCGACCACCTTCTGGTATTGGATCTGCGACGCGGACTCATTCCCAAGCCGGAATCCCTCTGGAAACAAGCCGAGGATCTGACCCTCCAATACCCCGGAGTGACCAATCAACTCTACATCGCCCAATGGTTGGCCGCCTCCGGGGGCACCAATCGCGCCCTGGCGCTGCTCCCCCGTGCGGCCGCCGGCACCAATGCCGCAGCGGCCGTGGGCACGTTGGAAATGCTGATGCAACTGCGGGCCTGGGATGAAGTCCGTCGCCTGCTGGATCAGACGCCGGTCGCGTTGCCCCCCACGGTGCGCGACGCTGCCGAGGGAGTCTATGCGTCGGCCGCCGGACGGACCGCGGATGTCGACGCCTATTTCGCCAACGCCCGCCAGAAGGCCAGCGGGCACCCCATGGATCTGATACAGATCGCCGCCTACGCGGAATTGGCCAATCGTCCCACGTCAGCCGCCGAAATCTTGATCGATGCCGCGACCCTCAATCCCCTGCTGACCGTCCAACTTTGTCAAAAGGCCCTCGGCCTCGTCCGGTCCGCAGAGGACCTGTCCGTCGTACGGAATATCATCGAACGACTGGCCGACTTTCTCCCCGGGGAGGCAGCGGTTTTGATCGAACGTTCCTGGTACGATTTGCTCTTTGAAGAGAATTTGGATCGCGCCAAGAAATCGCTGACGGAAGCCCTGGATCACCCGAACCTCGGATCGGATGCACGGGTCCTGCTGGCCTTGGCGGATTTGAAAGGCGGTGACGCCAGCGCCGCTTTGGGGCGACTGGAAGCCATGTCGGTCGAACCCTCCACTTTGGCACCGCGTTTCCAGGCCGTTTACGCCGCCATCCTCATGGCCAACGGGCAGCGGGAGCCGGCCCGCCGCCTCGCCCGCCAGATTAAAACCGACAAATTGAAGCAGAAGGAGCTCGAGTTGATCGCCGGATTGGAGTAACGGCGGCCGCGGGAATTCGTAGAGCGGGTTAATGCTGCGGCGACCGCTTCTGATTCCCACCCTATGGTTCACGCTCGGAATCCTCCTGACCGAGTACCTGAAGTTTCCGCTGACGGCCGCGTGGGCACTCGGAGGCACCGGACTGGGCGGCCAGCTGCATTTCCTCACGAGCCGCCGGCCGAAGCCTTGGGTCGGGGTTTTGGCCCCCGCGTGGGTTGCCGTGACGGCCCTGGCCTTGGGCGCCCTGGCCCACGGAATTGCCCGGGAGATCAAAGCGCCGACTCATCTCGCCCACCTCACCTCGGCCGCGCCGGAATTGGGAACGCTCCGCGGTGAGATTGCCGAGCCAGCCACCCTCCGACTCCTTGAACGTCGGGGTCACCTGACCGCCTCCACTGCGGTCCGAATCTGGGCCACGGACTGGCAACCCCGACGGGCGAAATGGAATCCGGCCAGTGGCTGGGTGTTGATCACCGTCCGTGGCCCGCTGCCCGTGGGTGCGTTTCGAGGACGGACGGTCGAGGCTTTCGGAACCTTGCAGGCTCCTGCGCCAACCGACGGTCCGGGGCTGTTCGACTATCAAGGTTTTCTGGGTCGACAAGACATCCACCGACTTTTTCAGGTGGACAAAGCCGACGATATTCTTCTGGCACCGTACGCCGGAAACCCGCCCTGGAGTGAGCGCTTCCTGCCTTGGGCTCACGCGGCGCTCTGCCGGGGAATCCCGGACGACGAAGCCGCCCGGCTCCTCCGCGCCATGACACTCGGCTGGAAAACGCCGCTCAACGGGGAGGTGGATGATGTGTTCATGAGAGCGGGAACGATGCACGTCTTTGCCATCAGTGGACTGCACATCGCCTTGCTGATGGCCATGGTGGTTCAGCTTTTCCGGGCTCTTCGGCTGTCCCGTTTCTGGGCCGGCGCGGTGGCTCTCCCGCTCACCTGGGCGTACGTGGCCGCCACGGGCTGGCAGCCGTCGGCAATCCGATCCGCCATCATGGCGAGCGTCATCCTCATCGGCACCGCGCTCCACCGGCCCTCGGACATCCTGAATTCCCTGGCCGCCGCCGCCGCACTCATTCTGGTGATGGAACCCGACCAACTGTTTGAAAGTGGCTTTCAACTTTCCTTCGGGGCCGTCGCCGGCCTGGCCCTGATCACGCCGCCACTGGAACGGTGCTTTCTGAGCTGGATCGCATTTGATCCCTGGATCCCGGACGCCCTGCGGCCCCGCTGGCAACAACGAATGGCCGTCCCGCTCCGGGCGCTCGCCATGAACCTGGCCGTCGGGGTCGCCGCCTTGCTGTCCACCCTGCCCCTCACCGTACATCACTTCAACCTCCTCAGCCCGATCAGCCTGGCGGCCAATCTGTTGGTTGTACCGCTCAGCAGCCTCGCCCTCGCCGCCACCACGGCGTCCCTGGCGGTCGCCCCGATGGCTCCCGGACTTTCAGAAATCTTCAATGCCAGCGGATGGTTGTGGATGCGGGGCATGATCGATCTGAGTTATTGGTTTGCCCACTGGCCCTGCGCCTGGTGGTCCGTCGCCGCACCCGCCTGGTGGTGGTGGATTGGTTGGTACGCGGCCATCGGGCTGGTGCTCCATGTCACCGCGCACGCCGGATCCTGGAGCGATGTGCGGGAGCAGTCGAAATCTCCAGCGAACCGCGTCTGGGCCGGCGCCGTTGGCCTCTGGGGCCTCGCGGCCGTGATCGCCGCCTGGTCCTACCATCGAACCCCGCGCCTGTTTGTCTTTCGACAGGAACCCTGCCTGTTCTCACAAACACCCAGCGGGACTGCCGTGTTCGATGGCGGACGCCCCGGCACGGTCGCGCGTCAACTGGCCCCGCTGCTGCGGGCGAGCGGTGTCAACCAACTCCAGGCTCATGTGGTTTGCCAGGGCATCCAGCGATTCGGCGGCATCGGGCCGGAACTCCTCGCCGAGATGCCACCGGCAAGGGTCTGGACCCCGAATAGCACGGCCTCCCATCAACCCCAGTTCCGTCGCTATCTCGACCTCGTGGAGAATTCCCATATTCCGATCGCACGGGCCGCCTTCCAAAAAGAGATTGCCGGATGGACGGTCGTGGCGCCGGATGAGTCGACCGCAAACTTCTCCCGCCGGCGGGCGGCCGACTACGCCACTGCGCTGCGGGGAGAGTTTGCCGGAGTCCGGGTGCTCTGGCTCGGCGGCGCCGGGACGGCCATCCAGCGGGAATTGACCTCCCGTCCCGAACGCGCCGCCGCCGACGTGGTCATCACGGTCGCCAATGCGGGCGTCGATCCCCTGCCCCCGGACTTGGTCCGCGCCATCACCCCGCGACTCGCCATCATCGTCACCGGCGCCTTTCCCGTGGCGGCCCAGATCGCGCCAGCCGTTCGGCTCCGGTTGCGTTCGTCGACCTTTCCCGTGCTTTTCACCGACGAAAATGGCGGGATCGAATTGCGATTTTCCCGCGGCCAGATCCACTGGCAAGGCTTTGGCGCCCGAACCGACCTCGGGCCCGAACCTCCCATCCCGCCAGCCCTGAAATCCGCTGTCCACGAGGATGCGGGGGCATCCGACGCCGAGCGCCCGGTGGATCGGGAGTTGGGTGAATGAAAAACGGGGGCGCCGGGGGCGGTCTGATTTTGGGCATTTCGCGGATTCCGGTTGCCTAAACCGCCCGCGTTGGCGAAACACAGCGGGCACCGGGTGGCCGGATCACAATGCTCATGAATCTTCGAAATCTTGTCCTTCGCATCGGAGTCGGGTTGGGAATCGTCATTGGAATGGTGGGCGGCGCCTCGGCGCAGGCGCCGACCCTGGTCGCCAGCCCGGACCCCGTCACCACCTATAATGGTTACAACGCCCATCTGACCGTCACCGTGGACTCGCCAGGGCGCGTTCCCTCCTTTCAGTGGTACTTGAACGGAGTCGGCGCCCTGCCCGGATCCTTTGCCAATGTCGCCGGATCCACCAATGCCACCCTCGCGTTCACCAACCTGACGCTGAACAACAGCGGCGGCTATTTCGCGATCATCAGCAATCCAGCCGGTTCAGTGACCAGTGCCCCGGTGAACCTGATCGTGCTTTCCCCGCCGCTGCCCGCCTTGCAATTCGGCGAATTGACCCCCGGCGGCAACGGCACGGTCAGTTTGCCCGTCAGTTATGCCAGCGGCGGTACGGAAACCAATATCACGTTCTCCGTCGCCTACGCCCCATCCGCCTACAGCGCGCCGCACTTCGAGCCCGCGGACGCCGTCCCCCAACTGGAACCACCCACCGGGGTGCTGTTTGGCCAGCCCTCGGACGCGCAACTGCAGGTGAACAACGACCCCACCGGCGCCGTTGGCATCAGCTTGTCCCTCGATGGCGGCCGGGTGTTTGCCGCCGGCAACCAGTTCCTCGGTTACCTGGTTTGGAACCTCCTCGCCGAGCACCAACCCGCCGAGGGCAGAATTGCTTTCACCAACGCGCCGACGCCGCTGCAGGCTCGCTCCGTCACCAACGGCGTCGTGCGGGAACTCCTCACCTCACAAATTCCGCCGGTGCTGTCGGGCCGCGACTATGTGCCCCGCCTGGATCGACAAAGCGGTTTGTACCTGCAACTGCTGAGTCTCGCGAATCCTGGCAATTCCGATCTGACCAATGCGCAGATTACTGTCGTTTTCCTCCCGGTCGATGCCCACACCAATCAGGTGACCGCCTACAACGCGCTCGGGCGCCTTGGGGCCAATGCCACGGTGCCCGTCGGCACCGTTCCAGCCGGGTCCAGCCTCCATCTGACCCTGGAGTATTTCGTTCCCGATCACCAAGGCTGGCCGGTCGATTCCGCGGGACAATCCCTCCTGCCGGTGCTCACCACCGGCGGTGTCCTCACCTTCACGCGAACGACTCCGCCGGCGATCATCCTCAACCAAAACCTCGTGCGCATCACCCGCCCGTCCGACATTCCCAACGCCGGATTCACCGGGGTGCTGCTGGATTTCCCGACGCTGACGAACCGGAGCTATTACATCCAATACTCCTCCTTGTCGGACTTCACCCAGACCAATCAGGTTCGGGTTGTCCTGCCCAGCGTCCCGGGTACCGGCAGCACGGTCCAGTGGGTCGATAACGGCCCGCCCAAGACGGAGTCCCCGCCGGCGGCAGCGAGCGCCCGCTTTTATCGCGTTCTCGAGGTTCGTTAACCCACCCATCCTCTTTCTATGAATTGTCATTCACTTCGCTCCGCCGTCCTGGTGTCCCTGAGCGTTAGCACGCTGACCGCCGTCGCCCCTCCCACGCTCGTCGCTCAGACGCCGCAATTGGAAGAGCTGTCGCCGGAAACCGGCTGGTTCATCCGGCTCGGTGGGTTCATCCGCACCGGGGTAAAACTTTCGCTCAGGGATCGGGCGATTCCGACACCGTCTCTGAATGATCCGAACGGCGGCTACAACTACGACAACGGCTTCGTGAAGCCGGATAACAGTGGCAGTGCCAAGGACACCTATAATTGGGGCTACACGGGAGCGTCGGCGGAAGGTTATACCGTCGTACCGCAATATACCACCGGCAGCGACCATTTGGCATTCCAACGCCTCGCCAATGCCCCCCGGATTGGCGACGTTGATCTGGGCAGTCAGAGTCTCTACGGCGGCCAGATCACCGGCGGAATCGAGGTCTCCCGCTTCAAGTTGGCGCGCCGGGATGTCAAGTGGGGCTTCGAAGTCGGGTACTCCTATTCCACCTTGTCTGCCAGCGCGAGCGCCAGTGCCCAAGCAGCCAATGCCACCTTGACGACCGACACCTATTCCCTGACCGACGCCGGCAATGTTCTGGTGCCGCCCCAGGCTCCGTTTACCGGCAGTCCGACCGGACCCAATTTTCTCCTCACCCGCACGATTGGGTCGTCGACGTCCATCACGGCCGTCGGCACCTCGATTCTCAATGCCAGCCTCGATGCCGACGTCCATTCCCTCCGCGTGGGCCCCTGGTTTGAAATGCCCATTGCGCGACGACTTTCGGTAGGTTTCAGCGTGGGCTACGTGACCACGCTGGTGGACGCTGAACTTCGCCTGCAGGAATCCACAGTGTACGCCGGGAACGCCATTCCCGGACGTGATTTCGGCACCACCGGGTATCGTCGCAGCGAATGGGTACCGGGCGCGTATGCGCAACTCCGGGCGACCTATATGTTCACCCAGCATGTCGGCGCGTTCGTCGGCGCCGAGGCACAATGGTCGAAAAACATTCAATTCCCGGTCCGCTCCCGGGAAGCCGAGATCCGGTTTGGCGCGACTTTTGGCGGCGTCCTCGGTTTGAACCTGAGCTTTTGAAGCCAGTGGAAACCATGAAATTCCGATTGGGAATCCTGGTTGCCGCAACGCGACCCGCCGCGAGAATTCCGACGGGGCGGGTCGCAGCATTTTTCTCGCCATCGGCCCGCGCCGCGCGGCTGCTGCTCTGCTCGGGAATACTGCTGGCGGCGACCGCCGGTTGCCAGTCACCGGCGACCGTTCGGGCGAAGCCGGCGATGCCTCCCGCCACAGTTCACGTGCAGCCGATGGACGCTTCCGTTGGCCGCGTGACCTCGGTGAATCTGCCGCTGAAGTTTGTCGTCTTGGATTTTTCTCTCAGCCGCCTTCCGCAAGCCGGCGATGCCCTCGAGCTGACTCGGAACGGGAAACCGGTGGGCGAATTGAAGACCGGCTTTCACGCCCGGGAAAGCACCGTCGTCGCCGACATCCTCTCCGGGGTTCCGGAGGTCGGCGACGAAGCCCGCCCGCTGCCACGGTAGGTCCTCGATCATCGACCGGCCCCGCATGACGCCCGCCCGGCGTGTTCCCCTATTGTTGAAAGCCTCCCGCCGGACTAAATGAACCCCATGCCGTTGCTGGTTTTGCTTGCCGACCTCACCAACACGCTGGCGTCGGAGATGGCCCATCCGACGAACAGCGCAGGACCCGGATTTTTCGGACGATTCGGGCTGATGCTGCTGCCGCTGCTGGCCCTGGGGGGGTTCATGCTCGCCGTGATCGTGGAGCGCGCCCTGCTGTATCATCGTGAACAGATCAATGCCGCTGAGTTCCTTGCCGGCGTGCGCAATGTCTTGAAACGCGACAACGTCGTGGAAGCCCTCGCGATTTGTGAGGCCACTCCCGGCCCCGTCGCCCGACTCGTAAAGGCCGCCATCGTCGCCCGGGACGGCGGACCGGTCCGCATCCGGGAGGTCATCGACGAAGCCGGCCTGGTGGAAGTGCCGCGGCTGGAATCCCGCCTCAACGTGCTGGCCACCCTGGCGCAGATTGGCCCGTACGTGGGGCTCTTCGGCACCTTGCTGGGTTTCGTCGGCGTCTTCAACGATCTCCAGACCCACGGCAGTTTTTCGGTGCCGGCGCAATTGTTTCGTCATCTCTGGCAGTCGCTCTATGCGGCGCTGGGCGGGTTGGGCATCGCCATCGTCAGCTATGCCGGCTACAATCTATTGGTCGGACGGGTCAACCAAATCGTCCTCGACATGGAAAAAGCCAGCGCCGAAGTGCTCCGCCTGCTCTCGGACAGCCCCCGAAACTGAGCCATGACCCGGTTTCATCGAACGACCCGTTTGTTAAAGGGGGAGGCCTGGGACCTTGCCCCGTTCCTCTGTGTGCTTTTCCCACTCGCATTTTTTCTACTGTTTCAGAACACGCTGGTGCGACCCCGCGGCAACGTCCTGCAACTCCCGCCGGCCGATCCCGCCGCCCCGTTGATCGCCGCCGGACGTCCCCTCCTGGTCGTGGCCGTGGACGCCAGCGGCCGGATCTTCTTCGAAAATCGCTTCCTGGAATCGACCCAACTGGGACCGGAATTGGCGTCGCGCCTGACCCGCCTGGACGCGGCGGCGGCCCGCGAAGCCGTGCTCGTCCTGGAAGCCGACCAGGGACTGTCCCACGTCGCCATTGAACAGATCGGACGCATTGTGCGAGCGGCGGGTATTCGCGAGCTGATTCTTTCGAGCCGTCCATGAACCGCCCACCCGCGACCCTGCGAGCGCCCAACTCCGGAAAGAGGGAGTCGGCGAAATGGCCGCGCGGACTGATCGCCGGTGCCGTGGGATTGACGCTGCTGCAGGCGGCGATCTTTGCCTGGCTCGCCCGCATCCCGGAACCCTTGCGCGGATTCATTCCGATCTCCCCGACCAACGCCGCCGCTAGAACCAGACCCGCCATGGCGTCCCTGCTCGCCTACGACGGATTGCGGGAGGTCCAATCGTGGCTGCCCAACCCACGCCCCTTTCTCACCTCGCGCACCTCGCCCAACGCCGGGGCCTCTCCCCGGGAGCCCGCCCGCTGGGAGGTGGCCGCGGCGCCCGCCGTACGCCCGCCACACTTCCTCCCGTTGAGCGCCGCGCCCCCACCGCTGTCGCCCGCCATCCCGCGACCGGAGCCGCGGCCGCCCGAATTCAAGGCTCCGCCGCCCGAGGCTCCTGCGACCGCTCCGTTGGCGTTGGATACCCTGCAGATCACCGTGGGCGGGGCCTTGAAGGAACGTCGTCTGGCCGAACCGCTCACCCTGGTCCCGTGGGCCGGCCACGAATCGTTGGGCGTGAGTCGCGTGGACCTCTCCGTCAACGCTGACGGCGAGGTTGTCCTCGCCCGTCTCGTTGAAAGCTGCGGCCTCAAAGCCGCGGATTTGCAGTTTCTCACTGCCTGCCGGGCCGCTCGTTTTGTGCCTGAAGGCCCCGCACGGCCCGGCCTGGAGTTCTCCAAGCTCAGCCGCGGCTACATTCAGGTGCGCTGGCCCGCGCCGCCCTCCCCGTGAGCCCGGAATTCATCATCTACGCCTGGACCTTCGGCGCGCTGGCCGGCTTTGGCCTGCTGGCCTTGTGGGATGAGTATCGGCGACGCACCTTTGAGCCGGCGCGCCGACCCGACACCATTTTCCGTTGTGATCGCTGCGCCGCCGTTTACACCGATGATCCCGAAGTCGAACGCAGCCGCTGTCCGCAGTGCGGGCATACCAATCACCCGGTCGAATTCTAGCTGCCCTTCACCTGGGACCTCCCCGATACCTCCTGCGTCTCCAGGCAACTGATGACGGTGCGAACCACCAATCTACACGAGCGGAAGCGGTCTTTTCCTGCGCTGAACCCGAAGGGTGAACTCGATTTTTGATGATCCGAATCCGCGCCTTCGAGTGCCCTGTTTTGACTTCGCCTTATTGGTGCTGATTCGGGTTCATTCGTGGTTGAACAGAATGGAGACGGCTCGGGGCGGCAGCTTCCCAAATAATCTGCGGAAATCTGTGAATGTCAGAGACCTCCGGCAGAGCCGGAGGCTTGACGAAGGTCTCTGACTCGGTGCAGCAAGGTTCTTTCTTCATCGCGACTTATCGCTCAATCACAGGCAAAACCATGGCAGTGCCGTGACCTTTTCATGCAACTGCATCGGTCGCGGACAGCGGCACACGATGAATGCCTGTTTGGCTTGTTTCGGGTGTTCGTCCAGAAAGGTCAGCAGATGCCGCGCATCCGGCACACCCGGATTCTCGCTCCACTTCACCTCAATGGGCGTCAACGTGCCGCCCCGCTCGATGATGAAATCCACCTCGGCTCCGTCCTTGGTGCGGAAATGAGACAACTTGCCCTCGCCCAAGTATTGCAGCCTTTTCCACAACTCGATCCCGACCCATTGCTCGAAGCACGGCCCAGGATTGGTCTTCACCACGTCTGGCGACGCCGTCAATCCGGCAGCGGCGTGCCGGACGCCAAGGTCGAAGAAGAGAAACTTCGGAGTCGAAAGCAGTGACTTGCGCGAACTCCGCGAGAACGCCTCCACCCGGAATCCCACGAACATATCCTCCAGCAACTGGTAGTGGCTCTTCACCGTGGGCTGCGACACGCCGCTCTCCTGCGAGATCGCGGCGAAGTTCACGATCTGTCCCGATTCCGCCGCCGCCAGGCCCATGAAGCGCACGAACGCGCCCCAGTCCTTCACCAGCGCTTCGCGTCGCATCTCCTCCTCCAGATGCACAAAGGCGAACGACCGAAGCAAGTCGGCCCGGTCTGCTTTCGGCGCGGCCACCACGCCAGGCAGGTCGCCAAACGCCAGCCGCGTCAATAGGCCCGAGACCGGGAAAGGTTGGTTGTGTTTCTCACCTGGATTCCAGGCGAAAGGCAGCGGCGATACCGCGTGCGGCCACGGCGGTGGCTCCGTGGGATGCTCCGCCATCGTCAATGGCAGCATCCGGTGATAAAAGCTCCGACCCGGCAGGAGATTCGCCCCCATACGGCGGAGTTTTCGGGCCGAACTGCCGCACAACACGAACCGCCACCGGTTCTTATCCCCGCCATACAAGTGCTGCACCGCGTCGAAGATCGACGGCACCGATTGCGCTTCATCCACAAACACGAACTGGCCATTTCTGTTTGCCGGTAGCGCCCGGCATTCTTGGGCAAAGGCTCCGGGATTGGCCAGATGCCGCGTACGCTCCCGCGGATCGGCCAGATCGATGACCAGCGTCTCCGGCGGCAACAAGGCCCGCATCAAGGTGGACTTGCCTGTTTGTCGCGCACCGAAGATCAGGTGGACGTACGGGCGCGCGAGCTTCTTCTCCAAGGTCCCGGCATACCAGCGGTCGAACATACCTCACTTTATAAAGAGACGATGAATCTAAAGTCAACTTTCGTGCGGGGCCATGGCGCCGAGGCGGGAGAGCCTATGCTCCTACCCATCGCGTATCGTTTGAGGCTCCGCGTGCACTTCAATTGTGAGCCTGGCGCGGTTACAGGCAGGCAATGGGGTCAAACATTGATAATTTGACTTTTAACCTTCAGACGACGGCTGAACGCCGCCAATTCCGTGCCTTCCTCCGCCCGGCGCCGGAAACGACGAATCTCCTGCGCCGCCGTTGGCTATTTTACAGCCCTTGCCGTTCAGACCACTTCGCACGCCCTCAAACGATCCAGGTCGGTCGCACCATTCCATCCATCTTCCGGGCCGAGGACAATTCGCCTGTCCCTCGAAACATTTTGTCGCACACCCGCGGAGACTGAGACTCCACATCCCACTTGCCGGGCAATCGCACGGAAGTAGTTTACCATTATGGGAACTTTTCCTGTGGATGCCCGCGTAGAGAGCTTGGTGGATCGCTCGAGAGGAGCGGCACTGCCGAAGTTGCTCGTGGACACCGGGAGCGAATATACGTGGGTTCCCGCGCCCGTTCTCGAGAAACTTGGCATCGCGCGGGAGAAAAAGGACCTGGAGTTTGTGATGGCGAACGGGCAGAAGAGTACGCGGAGTGTCGGATTTGCCATCGTGCGCGTGGACAAGAGTTTTACCGTCGATGAAGTGGGGTTCGCCGAAAAAGGCGACTTGTTGTTGCTGGGCGTCCGATCACTGGAGGGTCTGAGCCTGACGGTTGATTCACGGCAGAAGAAATTGGTCACCGCCGGGCCGCTGCCTGCGGCTTGAGCCAATGAAATGCGAAAAGAATTCGCCTGTCCCTTGAAACACTGCCGATCCTGGTCATCGTAAAACAGCGACTCCCGCCGGTTGCCGCGAGCCGTCACGTGATACCACCCTCCCGCCACGAGTATTCTCAACGGTCTGGCCACATGACCCCGTTGCCTCACACAACTGAGCGCGCCCGAAGCCCTCGACCTGAAAGGCGAAACCGAAGCGACCCGCCATCTCTACGGATTGGATGCCCCGGTCACGGAAGACTTCGGCCGCCGTTGCCTGCTGGCCCGCCGCCTCGTCGAACGCGGTGTCCGCTTCGTGCAGGTATGGAGCGGCGCCGGCGGACCGACCAACAATTGGGACAATCACTCGAACATCGCCAGGGAACTCCCGCCCATGTGCGCCGCCACGAATCGCCTGATCGCCGCCTTGCTCAAAGATCTCAAATCCCGCGGGCTGCTGGAGGACACATTGGTCCGTGTTGCTTCGGCAAGCGTGCAATGAGGTGCCGGGGCGCCGGTTTTGCGGTTGGGCAGGCGGTGCGGACCGTGAGGGGCCGTGGGATTGCGAGGACTACGCCGCCTTGGCTTGTGGATAGTTCCAAGGGAGCCAGTCGGCGGGATGGGCG
>JAYTHD010000209.1:0-6751 GCA_043732975.1 Verrucomicrobiota bacterium | reverse complement strand
CAGGGTGGCGCCGCACTCGGGACAGGTTCGCAGGGTCCTCATGGTTTAGCTCACGATTGAAATGAGATGACGAATTTCGTCGTCGATCTCGCTGGACGTCGCGACCGTGCGCCCAATTTCCTCGCGAATGAGTTCGCGAAAACGCTGGCGAAAACGGAAGTTCGCGGATTTGAACGCGGCTTCGGTCATGGCAAGGCGCTGCGCGGCTTCGGCCTGGGAGGGACCGAATGGGTCGGCGCTCTCGACGGCGCGCAGTTGGTCGTGGAGATCTCTCTTGCCGGCTTCGATGAATTCGGCACGCAGGCGGACGCGGGCTTCCTCGAGGACCGTGAGAGCCCAGCGGCGTTCAAACAGCGTGTCCGGCGAAAGCGGGTCGGCGGGTTCAAGGCGATAGCGTTCTTCTGCGACCTGTTCGTCTAGCGAGACGATTTTTTGGCCACCGCCGCGCTTGAGCGCATTGGCGTGATCGCGCTGGTCGGAAAGATAATGTTCAAGCGAAGCGAGAAGGAAGGAACGGAATTTTCCTTTTTGGCGATCGACTTTGCCGAGGTGGTTGTGGCCGAGCAACTGCGCAAAGAATCCTTGCACCAGGTCTTGCGCGTCGTGAGGACTCTGGCCCTTGCACCGCAAAAAAGCGTAGAGGGGGTACCAGTAGGTTTGGCAGAGATTCTCCAATGCGCCTTGAGCCTCCGCGGAAGATCCCTTCGCGTTGAGAACGGCCGTCCAATGCGTCGTCAGGAATTGCCCTCCGCGCTCGGACCGAGCCGCTTCGTTCATGCTCGCCATGGCGCCAGTGTAGGAAAAGCCTTGCTCCGTGGCTACTCCGGAAGAACCTCTCTTCGCGCTGCCTTGTTTCAGATTCGGGACCCTGGAGTGGCGATGGGCGCGGGAAAGGGGGCCATTCGGGACAGGCGAATTGTCTGCAGCGGCGTCCAGCGTCCCGCCGCGACCCATCGGAGATTCGCCGGCCCGGCCGCCGCGTCCTTTCGGGCGCGCCGAAGTTTGACCCACCCGGGTGGATTGCTAGCGTCCGCCCCTGTTTATGCACGTCTTGGTTTGCGATCCGATCTCCCCCCGCGGCATTGCCTATTTTCAGGCTCGGCCGGAATTCAAAGTCACGGTGTTGCCCAAGCGGCTGACCGAGGCTGAACTCATCCCGCTGGTGGTTGATGTCGACGCCATGGTGGTGCGGTCCGAAACCAAGGTGACCCGCAAACTCATGGAGGCGGCCCCCAAACTCCGCGTGGTCGGCCGCGCGGGTGTGGGCGTCGACAACGTGGACGTCGAAGCCGCCACGGCGCGCGGCGTCGTGGTCATGAACACGCCCGGCGGCAACACGGTCACCACGGCAGAATTGACCTTCTTCATGCTGGGCGCCCTGGCCCGGAAAATCCCCGCAGCCCACGCCACCATGGTCGCTGGCAAATGGGATCGGAAGGCGTTCCAGGGAACGGAAATCGCCGGGAAAACCCTGGGCATCCTTGGCGCCGGTCGCATCGGCACGGAGGTCGGCAAACGCGCGCTCGCCTTCGGCATGCGCGTGGTGGCCTATGACCCGTTCCTCTCCGACGCCCGCGCCAAAGCGCTCGGCTTCGAAGGCGCCAGCGATCCCGACGCCGTCTATCGCGCCGCAGATTTCATCACCGTCCATCTGCCTGTGACCGCCGAAACCCGCGGCATGATCAACGCCGAAAGCATCGCCAAGATGAAGCCCGGGGTCCGGTTGGTGAATTGCGCCCGCGGCGAAATCATCAACGAGACCGACCTGCTCGCCGCCCTGGAATCGGGACGCGTCGCGGCGGCTGCGCTGGACGTTTTCATCACCGAACCGCTGCCGGCCGACCACAAATTCCGCACCCTGCCCAACGTGGTCCTCACGCCGCACCTCGGCGCGAGCACCGAAGAGGCCCAGGAAAAATGCGGCCTGGAAGTCGCCGAAATCATCACGGGCTACCTCCTCACCGGCGAGGTCCGCAACTCGGTCAACCTGCCCGGCGTCGATGCCAAGGCCTTCGAAGTCGTCAAACCCTACGTCGGCCTGGGCGAGAAAATCGGCAAACTCCTCGGCCAGATCGCGCCTTCCGGGGTTGATCGCATCTATGTGACCTTTGGTGGCAAGGCCAAGGAATTGCCCGCCACCGATCCGGTGACCCGCGCGATTCTCTCCGGCTATTTACAGGCCAGCGGCAGTCACGGCGTCAACCCCGTGAACGTCCGCGCCGTCGCCCAAGCCGCCGGGTTGACCGTGGAAGAAAAGAAGTCCGACGAGCCCGTCACCTACAATGAATGGCTGCACGTGCAGATGTTTCGGGCCGGTCAGAAAGTGGCTTCCGCCGGCGGCACCTTCTTCGGTTCGCCCAACAATCCGCGGATCGTCCGCCTGTCCAGCGCGCCGGTGGAGATCCCGATTCAAGGCACCGTTTTGTTGCTCAACAATCTCGACATCCCGGGCATCGTCGGCAAGGTGGGCACCGTGCTGGCCCGCCACCACGTCAACATCGCGAGCATGAGCTTGGGACGGGAGATGGTCGGCGGACAAGCCCTGACGGCCCTCACCCTCGACAGCGTGCCGCCCGCGGCGTGTCTGGACGACCTCCGGGCGGAACCCGCCATCACGAATGTTCGAGTCGTGACGCTGTAAGCGAAAGCGCTACTCCCGGACGGCGGCCGATTCAATGCGTTGAATCGCCCACCGCGCGTGCTCCACGATCAGGGGCTCCGGGTCCAGGGCGGCCCGGCGCAACGCCGGCAGGGCGGCGGCGTCGCCCAGGTTCCCCAGCGCGACACAAACGTTGCGCAGGATGCCGCGTCGTTTGGTGCGCAGCAGTGGAGTGCCGGCAAAAAAAACCTTGAACCCGGCCTCGTCCAACGCGAGCAACTGGATCAAATCCGGTTGCGCCAATTCGGACCGGGTGGCCGAACGCATCAGGTTTCCCGCCCGGGCAAATCGATTCCACGGACAGGCGGCCAGACAATCATCGCAGCCGTAAATGCGATTCCCGATGAGCGGGCGGAGCGACTCCGGAATGGAGCCTTTCAGCTCAATCGTCAGGTACGAAATGCACCGCCGCGCATCCAGAGTGTACGGCGCCGTGATGGCCTGCGTCGGACAACTATCGAGACAACGCGTGCAGTGTCCGCAATGGCGCGTGGACGGCAGGTCCGGCTCCAGGGCCGCCGTCGTCAGGATCTCCGCCAGAAAAAACCAGTTGCCCAGCTGCCGCGAAATCAGATTCGTGTGCTTGCCCACAAATCCCAGGCCGGCGCGCTCCGCCAGATCCCGCTCCAGAATCGGTCCCGTGTCCACGTACCACAGCGAGCGCGTGCCCGGACCGGCCGCGCGGTCCAACCACGCCGCAAGCTCGCGGAGCGCGGGCGCCAGCACGTCGTGGTAATCGACATGCCGCGCATACCGCGCCACTTCGCCGCGGAGCGCCGGTCGTAACCCGGTCGCCGCCGATGCGGGCTGCTCCGCTTCGGCATAACTCACCGCCAGGGCGACGACACTTTGGGCGCCCGGCAAGACCAACTGGGGATCCATGCGTTTTTCCGCATTTCGGGCCAGCCACGCCATTTCGCCATGGCGCCCTGCCGCCAGCGCGGCGCCGAACCGTGCGGCCGATGTCGGGGCCTCCGCTGAGGTAATGCCCACCGCATCAAAACCCAGCTCACGGGCCCGGGCTTGCAATCCCGCCTTCAGCCCAACGGCGTTTTCCCCCGGGATCGGCTCGCTCGGTCCGTCGCTGGAGATGTCGGATATCACTTCAAAAAATGTTGAGCGGCCAACGCCAGCCAGGGCAGGAGCAACGCCACGCTGAGCGACGCAAAAAAATCGTCCGCGACCACACCCAATCCCCCCGGCAGCCGCTGTGCCATCCGGATCGGTCCGGGTTTCCAAATGTCGAAAAGTCGGAACAGTGCAAAACCCGCCACCAGCAGCGCCACTACCGGGACGGCCCCAAAATGACTCACCGGCCGCAGGGCGCCCTGAATAATCACTTCCATGATCGCCAGCGGCAGAAAGCAAAACGGCAGCGCGGCAATTTCATCCAGGACCACCGAGCCAGGATCGTGTTGTCCCAGGATTCGTTCGGCCTCCCCGCAAATCCATACCGAAATCGCCAGCAAGGCCACGGCGCCGGCCAGGAACCACGCCAGCGAACCCGTGGACACCAGCAGCCAGGTCCACCCGACGCCCACCACCGAGCCAAACGTCCCCGGCGCCCCCGGTATCCACCCGGACCCGAAGCCCTGCGCCAGAAACAAGATCACCGAATCCGCGGGTGAAGCCTTCATGGATTTTCCGACCGCGCGCTTAGCCTAGGCCACCAACCCCCACCAGGTTCCCACCCGCCCGCGATTCCGGATACGTGGGTCATATGTCGTTCAAAAAGATTTTGCGATTTCGCCAGAGGTAAAGCCAGCCGGAGCTGAAGGTCAGAATCACAGTCAGCCACAAGGCCGCCAGGGCGAACAACGGCGTCCAGGGTTCAAACAGGCCGCGCAGCCACGGAAACCACCCGTTATACGCGTCCATCACCAGCAGCGCGATGATCGCACACATTTGCGAAATGGTCTTGTGCTTGCCAAAGCGCTCGGCGGCGAGCACGACCTGCTGCGACGCCGCCAGCAGGCGCAGTCCGGTGATGGCCAATTCGCGGGCCACAATGATCACCACCATCCACGCCGCGACGTGCGGGCGGACAGGCACCGAATCCCAGACGAAGGCGATCGGTGGCGGATTGGCCACGTGCCGTTCCACCAGCGCAATGAACGCCGAACAGGTCAGGATCTTGTCCGCCAACGGATCCATCAAGGCGCCGAAATTCGTCACCAGGCCGCGACTGCGGGCAATCCGGCCATCGAATAAATCCGTGAGACTGGCCACGCAAAACAACGCGAGCGCCACCGTGTCATTCACCGGACCGCGCCAGAACACCGCCCAGAGGAAAATCCCCGTCAGCGCAAAACGCGACGTCGTCAGTTGATTCGGCAGGTTCACGACACAACAACCCCGGAACAGGGCCACGCAGGATCCGTACGATGCGACACCCGCGCACCATGGCGGATCCAACGCGGACGCTCAACTGACAGGCGAGACGAAGCGGGAACAATGGGTGACCCACCACCCAAGGATCGCCATTGCCTCCCGAACTCGGGATCCGATGTTTCCGCGCGTTGACGAAGCCAGAGCCACGAATTTCCGCCCGGGTACCCCGCTCCTTTCGTGAGCTGGACGTCCAGGAAATCATCGCCACCGCACAGCAATTGCAGGCCCGCATCGTGGAGCGATTCCCGGATTCCAGCCTGGCGGAAGTCTGCGGGGATTTGGGACTGGCAATTGTGGAAGTCGGCGTTCTCATGGACTGGATCCGCCGACCGCACCATGGTTTCCGAATTTTGACCGCCAGCCTCGTGGTGGTCATGGCCGCTGCCATCATCGGCGGAATCTCCCGGATCCACGTCACCTTTTCCATTCAAACCGCGTCCGAGCTGCTGCAGGCCCTGGAGTCAGGCGTGAATGACGTCGTCTTCATCGGCCTGGGTATCTTCTTCGTCGCCGGCTGGGAAAATCGCCGCAAACGGGCGGCCGCCCTGCGATCCATCCACCAATTGCGCTCGCTGGCCCATGTGGTGGACATGCACCAACTCACCAAGGACCCCGAACGCGTGACCCGCTCGGGGGGCGACACCCAATCCAGCCCGAAGAGGTCGATGAGCCCCTTCGAACTCACGCGTTACCTGGATTATTGTTCCGAGACGCTCTCCCTCATCAGCAAGGCCGCGGCGCTGCATGTACAAGGCTTTCCCGATTCCGAGACGCTCGATGCCGTCGAACAAATCGAGGACCTCACCAATGGTTTGAGTCGCAAAATCTGGCAAAAAATCATGATCCTCGACCGGATGATTGCCCCGGACAAATCCAGCCCGTCCGCCGCCGATGGTGCGTGAACCGCACCATAAACCTGGAAACCCAAGTTGAGGAACCGCAGATTAACGCGGATTCACGCAGATAAAAGGCGAGCTAGGAAGGCGAGGCGAATATTCCATGGTATCTTCCAGTGGGAGAGAAGTGCTGAGCGGCAATCTCTCAAATAATCTGCGGGAATCTGCGGGAATCTGCGGATCGAACTTCGGTTTCCAGAATGAATCGGTTTTTAGGGTGCCGGCGCCAGGTCGAACTGGAGCACTGCGTGGCCGTCGATCTCGAAGTGTTCCACCAGGATCTCCACGTCTCCAGACGTGGCCTGCTCCAGGATCGCCTCATCCGTCGTCGGACCGTGCCAGTTCCAATTCTCGATCAGCACCCGGCCTCCCACGCTCACCCGGACCCCATCGTCACTGAGCGTGCGAAAACTCCAACGGCCCGCGGGCAAAGCCAGACGGGTGCGGGCAATCATGCCGAAATGTTCCGGTCCCGGTCCCCGCCGGGTCACCTCGTCCGAAATCTTCAGATCCCGTGGGCCCCGGCCGCCGTAATTGAAATCCAGGGCGCCCACTTCCGCCCGCACCGCGGATTCGCCCTGAGCGAGCAAACGCCAGCGCATTAGATTCGTTCGTGGATCGCTCACCGAGGTCCACGGAAAAAACGTCGCCTCCCACGCGGTGACGATCAATTGGCCGCGCAGGGTGCGGGCAAATCCGTCGCCGCGTAAATCAATTTCATACGGCGTCACTCCCGGCCCCGCCGTCACCCGTATAGTGGCGGCTGCAGTTCCCTTCGACGCTTCCTGAACCAGACGGGCGTTGC
>JAYTHD010000208.1:0-5616 GCA_043732975.1 Verrucomicrobiota bacterium | reverse complement strand
GATTGCACCACCAGTTCGACGCCCACGGCGGCCGCGAGATGGATGATGAATCCGGCTTCCTTCACGAGTGTGGGCAGGTCGGCGCAGGTCGAAACTTTGGAGTTCACGCAGTGCAGTCGCGGATGCGCTGCGACGGCCCGGAGATTGGCCGGGCTGCCGGTGGAGAAATCGTCGATGACAACAACGCGTTCGCCATCGGCGAGCAGACGTTCGACGAGGTGCGAGCCGATGAATCCGGCTCCACCGGTGATCAAGACACTGGGCGACATGGGCAGAAAAAGGAATCGCCGACCGACGGCAACCGCTCACAGGGTGACGGACGAGCTGCTGATTTCAAATCTCGAACCAGACGTCTACTTCTGCGGTGCGGCGCGGCGCTGGGGCTCGCCGACCAGGGGTTGTGTGCTGCGCAGGTAGGCGAATAGATCGCGCGTCTGCTCCTCGCTGAAGCTGTCGAGCAGTCCCTCGGGCATCAGGGACATGCCGGCCGGCTTGAGTTCGGTGAGGTCCGCCCGCGCCAGGGCCACGTTTTGGTTGTCGGATCCACGGAGCACGACGGTGCGATCGTCCTGCTCGACGAGGAAGCCGGCGAGCGAACGTCCGTCCCGCGTTTCCACGAGATAGTTTTCGTAGCCTTCGCGGATCTCTGCGTTGGGATTGATGATCGCCAACAGCATTGATTCCAGATCCGTGCGATTGTAGACGGTGAGATCGGGTCCGACTTCCGCGCCCTGGGCGAAAAGCCGATGGCAGCCGCTGCAGGTGTTCTGGAACAGCGTCCGACCCGCATAGGGATCACCGGTTCCCCCGCGAACGACCGTCGCGAGTTGGTGGATCTTCTTTTCCATCTCCGCAGTAGTCGGGCTGCCGGTGTCGGGCCAAATCTGCGCCAACAGTTGCTGCAATTCCGGATCCCGTTGCTGCTTCAATTTCCGAACGATGTTCAGCGGAATGGATTCGGGGTGGATGACGGGACCGGCCCAGCCGGACTGCTTGCGAGTGATGGCCTGGGCGAGTTTCAAGGCCCAGATAGAACGGCTTGCCAGGAGTGTTTGCGCGGTGGGCAGTGCTTCGGCTCCCAAGACGGAATAGGTGCCCAAAACGGTGTCGGCGATCGACGGGTCGTCGTAATTCTGCAAGGTCGAGAGAAACGCTTTGCGCAGTCCGTCGTCCTGGTGGATGCCGCGATAAGCCCGATTCAACGCCGGCACGGCGCCGGGAACTTTCACCTCGCTCATGACACCCAGGAATTCCATCCGCTCCGTGCGGGGAGCCGTTTCATCGCCGATGACCTGAAGCGCCCTTCCGATGGTGCAGGAGTCGCCTTGTCGCAGGGCAAAGGCGGCGGAACCGACGCCGTGCCGGGCCATGGCCTTGACCAGATCGTCCGGCAAACCCGCGAGCGATCGTCCCTTGTAGGCCAACTCGAAACCGATCATCAGCCGTCGACTGAGTGCCGGTGTCGGGGCCAGTTCAAAAAGGCGCGCACAAGCTTGCAGATCGCGGCGGGTGCCGGCCTGCGCGAAGCGTCGCGCGACCCGTTCCAGCAAATGCGATTGAACCAGCGGGCTTTGCCGGAAGCCGGGAGTGGCGAAGAGTTGGACCACCTCGTCGCGATGCGCCTCGCACTGCGCCTCGACGGCCCACCAGATCAGCAACGGCATCCGGTTGTCCGTGGCGTCTTCCGCGCGCTGGGCGAGTTCGCGGACGATGGCCAGTCCGTCGACAGCGGGAAGTCGCTTGGCGGTGGCGGCGAGTTGATTCCGGACTTCGAGATTCGGTTCCTGCGCGGCGAGCGAGGTCAATTTTTGGGCCGCTGCCGGCGACACCTTTCGAGGATCGCCCAAAAGCCGAACCGTCCAGAGGCGGACAAACGGATCGGCATGATCCAATGCCCGAAGTCCTTCCGCCTCGGTCAGGCCACCGCTGAAATTCAGCGCCCACAACGATTCGAGGGCGATTTGACCGGTGTTTGCGTGCAACGAGCGGATCAATGCGGGGACCAGGGACGGATCGTGGCGATCAGCGAGCAGGCGTTGCGCGGTCTGACGCACCCAGCGATTGGGGTGCGACAAGTGCGCGATCAATTGGTCGGAATTTAGACGCCCAAGATCTTCAGGTTGTTGTGGCGGGCTCCCCTTGCTCCGCAGCCGGTAGAGGCGGCCGTTGCTGGTGTCGATCTTGCCCTCGTGATTCCGGAAGTGGTTGACCTGTTGATCGTACCAGTCGCAGACGTAGATCGCGCCGTCGGGGCCCACCTTGATATCCACGGGCCGGAACCAACGATCTTCGCTGGTGACGGGACGTGAAAGATCCGTGGTGCGAAAGGTCGATTGGTCCGCAGTGATTTCGCTTTCCACCAGGCGACCCTGGATCGGCTCCACACCCAGCAAATGACCGGCGTAATGTTGCGGCAGCGCGCCGTGATCGTAGATGACGAAGTTGTGGGTGAAGCGGGGAACACTGGTCTGGGGCATGGCCGGGAAATAACCGTAGGCATACGGATTGGAGAGGGGGCCATGCTTCTCGAAACCCTTCTGCAGGTACGCGCCCTGGAGGTAATGAAAGCCGCGGGTGTCGCCGCCATTATGGCCGGAGAAAATCCGGCCCTGGCTGTCAATCTCACAACCAAACGCATTCCCGCCGCCTTCGGAAAACACTTCGTAGATCCGTTTCTCCGGATGGTAACGCCAGATGTTTTGGCCCTGGGAATAAATGGGTTTGGCCGATCCCGGTTTGCCGTCGGCTCCGTAAACCAGGATATTCCCCGTCACCGTGCTGCCCTGCGCGCCATAGAGCCACCCGTCGGGACCCCAGCGCAGGGAATTCGCGACACTGTGGGTGTCTTCCAGCCCGAAGCCCGAAAGACGGACTTCAGGATCGCCGTCCGGGACGTCATCATTGTTGGCGTCGGGATAAAAGAGCAAATACGGCGGATTCAAGACCCAGACGCCGCCGCGGCCCCGCTCGACGGCAGTGGTAATGTTCAGGCCGTCCACGAACACCTTATGGCGGTCGTAGATGCCGTCGCCGTGGGTGTCCTCATGGATGCTGATGCGGTCGGCGCCCTTGAAATGATGGGGTGGCGGTGGCGGCACGCGGTCGTAGACGGACCGCCAGACGCTGTCATGGCTGATCGTCTTGAGGCCGGCGGGTAAGGGGTACTGACGGTACTCGACGACCCACAGGCGACCGCGTTCGTCGAAATTGAGGAAGACCGGCTGGGTGATTTGCGGTTCGGTCAGCACCTGGTCCCAGGCGAGGTCTTCGGCGACGTGGAATCGTTCCCGCGCCTCGGCCGGGCTGAGCGCGGGAGATTTGGCTTCCTGCGGCAGGTCCAGAGTCGGTGGCTTGGGTGCAGTGACCACCGCGGGGACCGGCGCAACGGGAGCAACCGGCGGGGGTGCGGCCGCGGACTTGGGTGCCGGCGCTGGCAAGGCCATCGGTGCGGCCTTGGCTGCGGGCGACGGCGGCGGCAGGGGATCATGCAGGCACCAGAGAATTCCGTTCAGCAACAGGCGTCGGAAGAACGGCAGTTGGAAATCATCCGGATTGCCCAGCGACGTATAAAACACGCGACGATCCTGGGTGTTGTTGACCCAGGCAACCGGTTCCACCTCCGACTCGCGTCCCTCGACCCAACCGCGCAGCAGCGGAATCGTGCCGGGCACCAATTGGACGCTCTTATAGAGGTGGGACGTCACCCGGTGGGGACCCGGATTCACGCCGGTGAGCACGAGGTGGCTCGCATTGGTCCGGATTTCTTCGATAATCGAATACGGCGCGGCGGGCGGCTTATTATTGTAGTGGCCTTCATATTTCCCGCCGAGCACCTCCATATCAAAGTTCGGCCACGCGGCGAAGGCAGCGTTGGTGGGTTTGGCGTCGAAGGCGTGGCTGGCGGTGCGAATGCCCACGACGGGTTTGCCGGCGGCCACATGGGCGCGCAGGAGTTCGATCATCGCTTTTGGCGGCGTGCGACGGCGGGCGCTGACCAGGACCAGATCGGCGTTGCGAATCGCCTCGATATCTTGAAAATTCGGATCGCCATCCTTCGGGGTCGACTGCACATAGGAAACGGCATAACCGCGCCACGCGAGTTCCTGACGGGCGAATTCGGGCAGCGTCTCCCAGGTGTGGTATTCATTCTCCCCGATCACCATCACGATACGTTTTTTGACATCCTCGCGAAAATGAAACGCCTCGCCGCCGAGGAAATCCGTGCTGGTAATGCTGGGACACCAGTATTTTTCAATGTGTTCCACCACCAGTTCGGTGCCCCGGAAATGCGACACGTAGGGGGCTTTGCGGTGATTGTACATCGAGTCCGTGAGGTCCCGCATGAGCACCACGTTCTGGCCCTGGGCAACCATCTGACGGATGGCGAACGGCCGGCCGAGCACGCACATATTGATGTGCACCCCCATCACGATCACGTTGGTGATGCCCCGCTGCCGCATCAGGTAGTAGGCCTCGGCGGAGTCGGTGATGGCGTCGCCGTCCTGGATTTCCAGGGCCGGATGTTCCCGTGACCAGGCACCGTAGCCGGGGCAGTCCGGACAGCCATCGCAACCGCCATCCGAGTCATCAATGGGGAGCGGCGGTTCCTTCACGTCCTTGAGTGAACACCAGCCTTCGAGGGGTACGGCCGTTTCCACCTTGGGGGCAGATTGGGCGAGTTTTCGGCCCGGGTGATTCTCGTAGAATTTCAGGGTGTCGCTGGGGCAGTGGATGATGAGCATGCCCTTCGCCCGGGCCACCTTCAGGACTTCGTTCATGCGTGGGGCCATTTCCCCGACCCGCTCGGTGGCATCCGGGCAGTGATGTCGATCCCACATGTCGCAAATCACCACCGCCGTGCGGGTGGCGTCCCATTGAACGGCTTTTTCGGTGACCTGGTTGGTTTTGGCAATGGCCCTCGATCCATCGCGGGAACGGGCGTGCAATGTGACCCTTTCCCCAACCGGGGCCGCGTTTGCCGCACCCGGCCCGAGCAGAAGGCTGAGGGCGAAAAGTGCGGGCCGCACCCGGTTCCAGGGGGATTCGTTCCGGAACGGCCAGGACAATGAACGGCGAATGAAGTGCATCGACGGAGATTTTTTCGGTGAGCTTTGGACCCACGCGGATAGGATTTGACCCGAGACTGGCGGTCTCGCGAGTGGTGCTCAACTCAAATCGACCCATGGCGTTGGCCAGGATGTGCGACAAAATTTTTCGGAAGGCCGGAAGGTCCACGCCGAGGCGCGGAGAGGAGGAGAGGAGACGAGGAGAAGCAACGATTTCAGATCGAGCTAAAGAGAATTCAAAAGCCGGCGGGCGCGGCGTCCCCAGACCTTGTCACGCTTGCGTTGAAAGGCCGGCATATGAGCATCATCGGCCAGCGTCTCCTTTAATTCGTGCCGGGCGCGATCCTTTTCCCCGGTGGCTGCCAGGAGTTCCGCCAGTTGAACGCGGGCGCGGGCATAGTGGTTCCGTTCCAAAACCTTTTCCCAGGTGGCCCGGGCCGCCGCGGCTTCGCCCAGTGCGGTCTGTGCTTCGGCCAGGGCCATTTGAGTGTGCCCGTAGTCGTGCTGGAGATTGACGGCGAGCACCTGTGCCAGCAGGGGCTTGGCTTCG
>JAYTHD010000207.1:0-8831 GCA_043732975.1 Verrucomicrobiota bacterium | reverse complement strand
TACCCGCGGATGGCCGCGAAGATCTCCAAGCTTCCTCGGACGTCTACGCTATGTTGCTGAGCGACTCTTGGAATGAAGGCGTCGATGGTGCTCGTTGTGACGTAAGTTACACGTCCTTTCCCTGGGGGCGCCACCGGGACACGGGATTTCGGGTGGTGGCGTCCCCATTCTCTGCTCTGAACTCTGAGACCTGAAAACCCTGGTAATTTCAAAGTTCTCCCAACGACGGCGGCCGCGTGGTCGGCCCATCGGCAATTGGTCGCGTCAGTTCTCAAACCTCAGAAGTTTGGGGGTAAAACGAGGGAAACATTCGAGTGGGTCCGTTTCCTTGACTTCTTCGACATTTGAACGTGGAGTCCGATGAGTGTCGGCACGATGGCGACGCCAACGGAGTTCAGCCCCAACGGGGCCCAATACGATAGCCCAGGGCAACGCCCTGGGTAAACGATTCCCAATCAATTCCCAGCCCTTAAGGGGCGATACAATTCGGTGAAATTGGGCGCAATTTGGATCTTGAATCTTAGTGGATGGGCTGCCCCTACAGGGCTGAATTGGTTTATGGTTGGCCTACCCAGGGCGTTGCCCTGGGCTATCGAATTATGCCCCTTTGGGGCGGGGAGAACCGATCCAGGGAATTGGACCGCTCAGTGTTTCTCTGGTTTTACCTCAAAAATTCTGAGGTTTTGATTCTGGGCATTGCGTCCTGCGGGAACTTTGCTGCCCGGACCGGCGCCGGCTCAAGCGGCGAAAGGATTTGAAATTTCCGGGCAGTAAATCCCGTCCCACTCCACTGCTTTTCACGAAATGGAAAACCCATCGTGCCCCTACGATTGTGCGAAAAATCGAGCGGGGGCGTTGCTGCCCCCTGCACCCCTGCTTTCGGAGCGCTAGGAAAACCTCCCGCGGCTTATTCAGAGTTCAGAGCATTCAGAGTTCAGAGCAGAGAATGGGGACGCCACCACTCGAAACCCAACGTCGCTGAGGCGATAGCGGGGATTCATCCAGCCGCGAAAGGCACAACGCGCATAGCGCGAGTCGTTGCCCCAAGTGGCGCCGCGAAACTCACGGTAATCGCTACTTCCGAGATCTTCAGGTATGCTTCGGGTCCACTCCCAGACGTTGCCGGCCATATCCGCCGCCCCGCAGGGAGCACATCCCGAGGGAAACATTCCCACGGCGCTGGTGTTGCCAAGGCCAGTCTCCCCAATGTTGCACCGGTGGGCGATATCATCAGCCCGCTCACCCCACGGAAATTCGCGGCCGTCGGTGTGTCGCGCCGCCCGTTCCCACTCCGCTTCGCTCGGCAGGGTCACTGGCCGATTTAACTCTCCCGACAGCCACCGGCAAAAGGCGATCGCTTCATGCCAACTCACCCCCACCTGCGGATGATTCAGGGTTTGAAAGATCGGGCGGTACTCTTCAGGCGTTTTGATTTTATAGGCCGTTTTCCATTTCCAATCGGCCTCGGTCCAGATCTGCTTCGCCGGGGAGGTCGGGCAGAATTCGTGATCGTATCCACCCTGAGCCACGAACGATTGAAACTGCGCCACCGTGACCGGATAGCGACTGATCGCAAATGTCTGAGGAATATCACGGACTTCCTTCTCCTCACCCGTCAGAAACGGTCCCGGGGGAATCTCGATCCAATCGATGTCCGGCACGCCATTTTTCAAGCCGACGCCTGGGCGCTCATCTCCCAAGCGGGCGAGCACCGTGCCTGCCTTCATTCGCTCGGGCACCGGCAGCGCGCCTTTCTCCAACAATGAGGCCAGCCAATTCCCGACGCGCCGGTGAACCGTTTGGTGTTCCTCGCGGACGTTGACGGCGGCCAGTCCGATCTCCAGCAACTGCTCGCCAGCCAGGACGGCCCGGCGCCAGTCGTTGTCGGCCACCGGCTGCGCTTTTGACCACTCTCCAATGGATTGACAATGGACGAGCGCATCGGCCGCGGGCACTCCGCGGCCCACTTTTGCCTGCCGCGCCGCGAAGGTCAGGACTTCGCGCCAGTGGGTGGGATTTTGCCGGGCGAGATCAACGCTGCGCGCGCAGAAATCCGGCTGTTCGGCCAGCCAGCAGGCCGCGAGATATTCCTGAAACGTGCGGTGAGGAAACGTGTACTGTCGCTCCTGCCCGCGAGGCCCTTGCCCGAGTAGGAGACCGGCCCGCTTCTCGATGTAATCCAGGGCGAGGTCGGCCTTGCCGGTATCATGGCCGAAAAGCGGGCGCAGCCCGGCGAGCAACTCGCCCTCGCGAATATTGGCCACGCCGTCCTCGCCGGTGTGCTGGTCATGGGCGGCGAAGGCGAGCTGCTGCATGACTTCGCGAATGTGATCCAACGTGAGGCCGGGAATGTTGAGCGCGTCCAGCAACCCGCGATCGGCGCCCGTGGTCTCCGCCCAGCGCTGGAGCAATAGCTTGACCACTTCGTCATAAAGATCCGCGCGATCATCGGGCAGTCGGTACCGATTGGCCAGCAGGGTGGCCATGAGCGTGAGCAGCAACGGATTCGCGGCGAGAGGCTCGATATCGTTGCGTTGCACGGCCTGTTCGAAGTCGGCTATCTTTTCGGCGGCTTCCGTCCCGCCAATCCAGCCGGCGCTCTGCACGGCGCCGAACCAATGTCCAATGAACGTCTTGATTTGCGGGGCGCTGAATTCGGCCAGTTGGTAAACGTTGCTCCACTCCTCCGGCGCGGACGCTGGCTCCCAGGCGTACGGCCGCAGGGTGATCAGGAAGCGGCATTTCGGCCCGGCGGTGGCGGCAAACTCCGTTACGGCCTCCAGCACCCGCTGTCGTGTCGTGGCTTCGCGGGCTTCATCCAGGCCGTCCAGGAGGAACAGGGCACCCGCGTCTGAGGCCGCGGCCCTTTCGCGCACGGCGTCGGCGGTCGCGGCGGCGAGGCCCAGGCGTTTCCATTCGGCGGCCAAAAACTCCCACAAATGCTCGGCGCGTCCCTTGGTTGTCTCGCGGGGCAGGGAGGCGGCGAATTCCCGGAGGACCACCCGGACCGGCAGCAATGGTCCGGCCTTCCACCACGGGCCCAATCGCGTCAGGGATTTCGCTTTGCCCTGAATCGCTTCCGCCAGACTGAGCGCGAGAAAAGCGGTGAGCGTTGATTTTCCGGAGCCCGGCGCACCCAGCAGGACCAATCGCGGATGGTGGGCCGCCGCTTCCAAAGCCGGCACCCGGCGAATTTCCTCCGGCTCCTTTTCGCCCCGACGCGGCAGGAGTTCTTCCATCTCCCGTTTCAGCTGACTCAGGTGGGCCGCGAGCGACTGTTTCGCGGGAAGGCTGAACGTCAATTCGAGGTCGACATAGATACTCGTCAACCCCAGTGGTTCGCGGCCGGAGCGCGCGGCGCCTTGGTCGATGGCCCGGAGTTTGAGCGGCGCACTATCCTTGATCAACCAGGTCAAATATGCCGCGATGACCTTGCTGGAAGACTGTTTCGCGGAAATCGCCCGGGTCGTTTCGGGATAGTATTCCGCCATCAAATCGGGACTGATGCGGAAGAGGGAAGTGATTTTGGAATGGCCCCAGTGATGAACTCTGAAGCCCTTCCGCGGACTCAGCCCCAGAAGCCACTTCTTTTGAGCGGGCGTGATGTTTTCCGGGGTGACGAGGACATAATGGTTCAATTCAAAATCCGATACCGTTGCGTCCGCCAGGGACTTCCGGATCTGCTTCGCGTTGCCGCCCTTGCTTAAATTGCCGGTGAGCCATTTGAATTGAAATCCCACCACACCCTTGAGCCCACCGCCCGTGCCCCGGCGGGCCAGGCCGTCAACGCCGTCCTCGGCTGCGCCGGATTTGCCATGCGGCTCGTACTCGAAATCATTTTGACGGGCGTAGTCGTGCAGCAGTTGGTGGAGGAGCTTTTCGAACTCATCGCCGCCAAGGTCGCGGACCGTGGGAAGGGTCGGAAGTTTGGTCATGGTTGCCTGGAGAATTAGTCTTAACCCACCACCAGCTCCCGCCAACGCCGCACACGGCTCATCTCCAGCGGTTCGCCTGGGAACTGAAAAAAATCGTCGTTGAACTCGGCGGGCATGACGAAGGGTAGGAAAGCGTGTTATTCCGGCAAGCCAAGGCGGGAATCAATGACCCACAGCCACGCCTGAACCTGGAAATTCGACCCTTCTCGTTCCGTCGGTCCTGTCGTTCGGCGCTTGGCCATAGCCGCTCGTACTCTGCATGGAGGCGATCATGGTCCAGATGAATCCAACCACCTTACCCAAGTCCGACTTTTTGACCGGCGCCTTGGACTGGTCATACGATTCGATCTGGTCAAATCGATTCCAACGATCCTTCGGGTCGAAACGGGAAGGGGGTTCAACCCCGCTGGGGTTGAGCAGAAACATGGGCCGGGTGCACCAAGGTAGCGCGTGCCGCGCAACCTTGGGCTGAGGGATGGGGAGTGGGATTTGCCCCGGCTTTCGATGCGAAATCAGGCCCGCAATCGGACGAGCAAATCCTTGCTCGCCACGGTGTCGCCCAACGCCACGGGCAGTTCGGCGACGATGCCGTCGACGGGCGCGTAGACCGTGGTCTGCATTTTCATCGCCTCCATCATCAGGAGGCGGTCGCCCTTGGAGACTTTCTGGCCCACGCTGATGGAAATGCTGCTGACCAGCCCGGGAATGGGCGCACCGATTTGCAGCGGATCGGCGTGGTCTGCCTTCACCCGGCTCTTCGTGCTCGGGGTGACCTTTTTATCGGCGATGTACGTTTCGCGCGTGACGCCGTTCAACTCGTAGGTGACGGTGCGCCGGGCGTCCTTGTCCGGGTCGCTGACGTTGACCAAGCGGATGATCAACGACTTTCCGGCTTCGATTTCCACGTTGATCTCTTCACCGCGCCGCAGCCCGTAGAAAAACGCGGAAGTGGGCAGCGCGCTGACTTCCCCGAATTCGCGGCGATGCTTCTCGAACTCCGCGAAGACCGCCGGGTACATCAAATGGGAATAGATGTCGTCCTCCGAGGGATCGCGCTTCAGTTTCTCGGAAAGTTCCTTGCGCAATTTCTCCAGGTTGATGGGCGTCGCCGGGTTGCCCGCGCGGCCTTCGGCATAGGCCTGCCGGGCTTCGCGGGCCCGCTTTTCGCCGAGCACCACGCGTTGCACCGCTTCGGGGAAACCGCCCTCGGGCCAGCCCAAACCGCCGCTCAGCATGTCCACCACGCTTTCGGGAAATCCGGTGGTTCCCGGTTCCAGATTGACCACGTCCGCCGCCTTGATGCCGCGGCTGAAGAGGAAGAGCGCCATGTCGCCGACCACCTTGCTGGACGGCGTGACTTTCACGATATCGCCGAACAGTTTGTTCACGTCCGCGTAGGTCCGCGCGATCTCCGGCCAGCGGTGGGAGACGCCCATGCTGGCGGCCTGTTCCTTGAGGTTCGTGTACTGGCCGCCGGGCATTTCGTGGAGGTAAACTTCGGCGGAACCGGTGCGCGGCGCGGTGTCGAACGGGTGGTACTGCTCGCGCACCTTTTCCCAGTAATCCGAGAATTCGTTCAACGCCTCCAGGTCCAGACGCGTGTCCCGCGGCGAATGCTGCAACGCGGCCACCAGCGAGTTGAGGTTGGGCTGCGAGGTGCTGCCGGACATGCTGGCAATCGCCAGATCGACAATGTCCACGCCGGCTTCACTGGCATTCATGATGGCCGCCGACTGGGTGCCGGCGGTGTCGTGGGTGTGAAAATGGATCGGCAATCCCACCGCTTCCTTCAGGGCCTTCACCAGCTTCTTGGCGGCGAGCGGGCGGCAGAGGCCGGCCATGTCCTTGATCGCCAGGACATGCGCGCCCATGCGCTCCAGTTCCTGCGCCAGCTTGACGTAGTACTTGAGCGAAAATTTGTCGCGTTGCTCGTCGAGGATGTCCCCGGTGTAGCAGAGCGCCGCTTCACAAATCGCGTGGGTGCCCTGCACGGAATCCATCGCCACGCGCAGATTCGGCAGGTAATTCAGCGAATCGAAAATCCGAAAAATGTCCATGCCCGAGGCGGCGGCGTGTTTCACGAAGCCGGCGACCACGTTGTCCGGATAATTGGAGTACCCCACGGCATTGGAACCGCGGAACAGCATTTGGAAACAAATGTTGGGAATCCGTGCCCGGAGTGCGCGCAACCGTTCCCACGGATCCTCATTGAGGAAACGCATGGCCGTGTCGAACGTCGCACCGCCCCACATCTCCAGGGAAAACAGGCCGGTCGCTTGATCTCCCAGGCGATAGGCCACGGCTTCCGCGCAGGCGAGCATGTCGTAGGTCCGCACGCGGGTGGCCATGAGCGACTGGTGGGCGTCGCGAAAGGTCGTGTCCGTGACGAGCAACCGCTTCTGCTTCGAAGCCCATTCGGCAAACTTCTTCGGTCCCAACTCCAGCAACAACTGCCGGGTCCCGGGCGGGGGTGTGCGCCCCGGGGAGGCGTCGCCGCTGGTCGGGGATTTGACGGGTGACAGGGCCTTTTCCGGCAGATAGCCCTTGGCGTGCGGACTGCCGTTGACAATCACGTTGCCCAGGAAGGTCAGCAGTTTGGTCGCGCGATCCTTGCGGGATTTGAAGGAAAACAGCTCGGGCGTGGTGTCGATGAGCGTGGTGGTGGCCTGGCCCGAGCGGAAGATCGGATTGCGGATGACGTTTTCCAGGAAAGGAATGTTGGTCTTCACCCCGCGGATCCGGAATTCACGCAGCGCCCGATCCATGCGGTCCATCGCGATCTCGTAGGTCTGGCCGGAGGCGATCACCTTGACCAGCATGGAATCGTAGAAGGGCGTGATGACGGCGCCGGAATAGCCCATGCCGCCGTCGAGCCGGATGCCAAATCCGCCCGGGGAGCGATACGCCAGAAGCTTGCCGTAATCCGGCATGAATTTGTTTTCCGGATCCTCGGTGGTCACCCGGCTCTGGATCGCGTAGCCGTTGCGCGGAATGTCGGCCTGCAACGGCATGCCCACTTCGTGGCTGTGCAGACTATGGCCCTGGGCGATCAGGATTTGCGCCCGCACCAGATCGAGCCCGGTGATGACTTCCGTCACCGTATGCTCCACCTGGATGCGTGGATTCATCTCGATGAAATACCATTTGTGATGATCCAGGTCGTAAAGGAATTCGATCGTGCCGGCGTTGTCGTATTTCACCGACTTCGCCATCCGGGCGGCGGCGTCGCAGAGTTCCTGGATGACCCCGGGTGGCAGTCCGAAGGAAGGGGCGACTTCGACGACTTTCTGGTGGCGCCGTTGCACGGAGCAATCGCGTTCGTGCAGGTGGATGACGTTCCCATGCTGATCCCCGAGGATCTGAACCTCGATGTGTTTGGCGTGGAGAATGTATTTTTCGAGGAAGACGGCCGGATTTCCGAAGGCGCGTTCGGCTTCGGACTGGGCTTCATCGAGCAGGCTGGCGAGGTCGGCAGCCTTGTGCACGACCCGCATGCCGCGACCGCCGCCGCCAAACGCGGCTTTGATGATCAGCGGAAAACCGATTTGTTTCGCGGTCTTGAGGGCTTCATCGCGGTCGGTGATGGGTTCCTCGGTTCCCGGCAGCGTCGGCACGTTGATCCGTTGTGCCAACGCGCGGGCCGCGGTTTTGTCGCCCATCATATCGAGCAATTCCGGGCGCGGTCCCACAAACGTGATTCCCGCCGCGGCACAGGCCCGGGCAAAATTCGCGTTTTCCGAGAGGAAACCATAGCCCGGATGGATCGCGTCGACGCCCCGTTCGGTGGCCAGGGCGATGATGCTCGGGATATCGAGGTAGGCGGCCACCGGCCCCTTGCCCACCCCGACCGGGTAGGCTTCATCGGCCTTGAAGCGGTGCATGCAAAACCGGTCTTCCTGGGCAAAGACCGCCACGGTTTTCAGGCTCAATTCGGTGGCCGCGCGAAAGATGCGGATGGCGATTTCGGAACGGTTGGCCGCCATGAGTTTTTTAAACTCACGGCGTTTCGGCGCCGCCGGAACCGGTGCGGCGGAAGGCAAGGTGCGAGACGGCATACGACGGACCCAACCTGTACTGGAAACCCGCCCCAGTGGCCAAGGAAAGTGCGCACCCATCCCGCAGACCCGCCTCGCCTCGTCAGGAGTCCGCTCGGTCGGCATTTGACGCCGTCCACTTCTGGCGGAAGAGTGTCGAGGATGTCTTTATCGATGATGCACGGGCGAAATGGCGAACATCGCCAGGGATGTACGGAGGCTTGATGGCCCACTTTCTTTTACCGGTCGGTACGGCGTCACGCTGCGAATCCAGATGTCCGGTGAATCCGTGCGCCGCCCACGAACCTCCATTCGTCGTCCTGCCAGGTACCTCGCCGCGGGCCGGTTCGGTTTCCGGGTGGCCTCGTCGCCGTGCGTGGCTCGCCCGGCTGCTGCTGGTCTGGTTTTGGGGCATCCAGTCAGGATGGCTCTTCCCGCGCCTTCTGGCCGATGAAGTCTCCATGTTGCGGCACCAATTGCATTTGCAGCGCTTCCAGGCGCTGTGTCGCGACACAGCGCCGGCACCGCCCATTCGGGTTCTGATTTACGGCCAGTCAATCACCGCTCAGGGCTGGACCTGGCGGATGATGGGAGAGGTTCAGCAGCGGTATCCGGGACGTCCGTGGGTCATTGAAAACCGCAGCATTCCCAACCATCCCGCACAGTACCTCATTCATACCGCCGAGGCCGACCTCTATCCGTTCCATCCGGACCTGTTGATTTTTCACGCCTACGGGGACACCAATGCCTATCGTCAATTGGTGGAATCGGTCCGCCGACGCACCACGGCGGACATCCTGCTGATGGGTGACCACTATCTGGCCTGGGAATCGCTGGACACACCGGGGCTGGGCATTTGGGA
>JAYTHD010000206.1:0-3021 GCA_043732975.1 Verrucomicrobiota bacterium | reverse complement strand
GAGGCCAATTCCCGCGCCTATGGTCAATTTAATTCCGGCCTCCGCGGGAACGAAGAACTGGCCGCCACCCTCCACTTTTGTGAGTTCGGGATGCGCCGGATTGTACAGGATGGAGGCGTGCAAACCCCTGAGGACTCCCGGTCCCAGGAAACCATAGGCCGCCAGTGAGCCTGAAATCGTCGCCTTCAGGCCGATGGTCTTTGGCCCAACAGGAATTCCAAAGATGGGAATGTCGAACCCGATGCGCGGCCCAATTTGAAGGTCCGGCATTTCCAGTCGGTCAAAAACCGGAAGTGCATTCGGTACGTCCAGACGGCCGCCAACTTCCAATTCCCCGTTCGGCAGGAAACGCACCGACACCGTTCCCCGAAGCCATTTCGGCACCAGTTGGGCGGAGAGGGAGCCACCGCCGTAGAATGTGAATTGACCCAGCGGTGCGGCGTCCTTTTGGATCTCGCCTTGCTCGTTGACGGGAAGATTGGTCGCGCCGACGTGGACGCTTCCGGAAAGGAGGTCGTCCTGATAATCGACACTTCCCGAAACTAGGACCGCACCTTCATGATAGCTAAATATCAACTCGGTATTAATGCCGGGAAGATCCGGAAGGGCTGTCCCTTCGGCGGTGACGTGGTAATCCTCCTCGCCGGCGAGCTGGCTGACCCCCACGCGCACCCGGCCCCCGCGGAGTCGCGGGATTTCGTTGGAGAGTTGGAACTCACCGCCAAAGGAGAAACCTTCCGGGCCGACCAGGAGATCGATGGCGCCGTTTTGGACGCCGGGGATTTCGAGCTGGGCCTCACCGTGCGCCGCGAGTGTGTTATTTGCATAGCCAATGGTCACTTCGGCTGATTTAATCCCGCGTAGCTTGCCCTTTCCGATCGCGAGAGTGCCGGCGAAGCTCCAATCCCCCTCCTGGTAACCGACGCTGATTCGCGCCCTGGTGAACAGTCGTTTGTCGAAGTCGAACTCACCCTTCAGCTCCAAGCCGCCGCCGGTGGAGACCGAGCCGGCGATGCGACCCAGGCCGACGTTGGGAATGGAAAATGCCAGGTGCCCGGACGCGCCAAGTCCCTGGGTCCCCGCGAAAATCTCCAGCCCGCAGTCATCGACCTGGAAGGGAGACGGCAGGGAGAGTTCCTCCGGTGCGAAGAGTTTTCGAAGTCGTGTATTCTTTCCGTCCACCACGATATCAATATCCGCGTTCTTCAGAAACGGCAGGGTTGGAAGCACCTTGCCCTGGGCGAAAATACCGCGTTCCGAGAGATCAAATTGATCGACCCGGATGGGACTCATACCCCGCAATTGAAGGCTGCTGGCGGCGCCTGCGTATAGTTGGCGCACCGCGGCCACATCCACGGCGCCACCATGAATCCCAGGTATGGGCCGGATCGGCCAGGTCAAATCCTGATACTTGCTGGTGATGAAATCGTCGCGAGCGTCCGCCGCACTATAGGCGTCCACGACGATGGCGCTCACCTGGTCCAGGCCCGCGGCATCCTTCACGGTATTAACGCCCATCAGCGTGATCCGCGGAAGCCAATTGTGTTTGGGCAGTTGATTGGCGGGAGGAACGCGGGCGGCCTGCCCGCCGAGTTCAGAGAGGAAAATGAGCGGAGGAGATCCCCGGTGGCTGAGGCCGTGAAGCTCGTTGCCGGGCAGGGGTTCCAGTTTGTTCAAATGCTCACCCTGACGGATCTGGCGGTGGCTCCAGAAATTCCCCGGCTCCCCGCCCTCGACCTTGAGGTCAAAGGTGGGCGACAGGAAGGTCACGTAGTATCCGCCGTAACGAAGCGCATCCAGCTCGATTTCCTTTTGATTGCCGGAATCCTTGGGATCGGAACAGTACTTCTTCTTGAAGTCGGCGGCGACTTTGCGGAGTCGACGCTGGCACTCGTGGTAAAGCGTTATCCCCGAAGCGCCGTTCGCGGTCGCTTCGAGAAGTTCAAAGTTGGAAGCCCGATCCGCGGTGGTCAGCCCCGTCAACGACGGATCGTCGGCGTTGACCAACTGATCTTCGACGACGTGGTCGATCTGGTAGTTTGTCGGATCCCCGCCGGTGCTCCAGAACGGCACCATCGCGGCCTCGAGCAGTGCCGCCGGCGTTCCCAAAACGAACAATCGATGGTTCTGTTTGGCGCGGAAATAATAAGTGTCCGTGGCCGGGTCGTGTCCGCCCTGGTTTTGTGCCTTGGTGCGAAGTTTTTCGAGATGCCGTTCAACACCTTCCCGGACCGACGAGCGCCACAACTCCCCCTGTTGGGTATTGCTGGCCTCCCGGGAATGGGGTCGGAGCGCCAGGACATTGGGGAATCGCTGCTGGTTGCGCGCTTTGAACGTCGGCAAGGACAGTCCGTTGATACGCACTCGCCGACGAGCGGTACCGCTGCCGGGATAGATCTGAGGGGTCCGTTCAATGAACGAGCCGTCGTCGAGGGCGAACTCGGTCGGGCCACTCGATGGGGCCCCCATGGCGGTTGGCGGCGAAACCACCGGCGGGGTGGGTGGTGGCGGAGTGGACGTGGTCTTGGCGGCCCGTTGGATACTCAACGAAGCGGCGGTGCCGCGGGTGGGTCCGGCTTGACCCTGTTGGACGACATGGGTCAGCTCGTGCGCCAGCAGGTGACGTCCGCGCGGGCTGTGGGGATTATACTCGCCGGCATTGAAGTAGATGTCCGCGCCCCGGGTGAAGGCGCGGGCGTCGAGACGACGATTGTGTTCTTCGGCGTCCTTGCCTGTATGAATGCGCACCCGACTGAAATCGGCACCATACTTTGGTTCCATCCCGGTCCGCACGGAACTGGAGAGGCTTTCGCCTGAGATTCCTGAACCCCGTTGGGTGCGGAGTTGAGGCAGAGTCGGGTATCGGGTGAAGGCCAGTGGCACTCCGGCGCCGCCTTCCGTGATCGACGCCGCCGCGTGGTCGGCTTCGGTTTCGTGCACGCCGGAAACAGGAGTGCTTCGGCGCTTGGTCTGCTCTTCCAGCGTGACGTTTTGTGGAGCGGCCGTGGTCCCGCGGCCGCC
>JAYTHD010000205.1:0-11103 GCA_043732975.1 Verrucomicrobiota bacterium | reverse complement strand
GATCACCTCACGCTGCGCCGCCTCGCCGCCCAGGTCGATGATTCGGTGAAGCAGGTCCCGCAGGTCGCCGAAACCACGGTCATTGGCGGCACCCGTCGCGAATTGCGGGTGCAGCTCGATCCGGCCCGATTGGCGTCGCGGGGGCTCAGCCCGGCTGGACTCATTCCAATGCTGCAACAGGCCAATCGCCAATTTCACAGCGGTGAACTCACCTCGAAGAATCAAGCGGTGATGGTTGAGACCGGCGGATTTCTCCACACCGCCGAGGACGTGAAAAATGTCGTGGTCGGGGTCGCCCGGGGTCGCCCGATTTATCTGCGCGAAGTGGCCGAAATCGTGGACGGAGCGGAAGAGCCCACGAACTACGTGTTCTTTGGCGGCGGCAGGAACTCCGACGCGACCGCGCCAGAGGAACCCGCCGTCACGCTGTCCATCGCCAAGCGTCCCGGGGCGAATGCGGTCTCGGTGGCTGAAGCGGTGCTGAAAAAAGTGGCCGCACTCAAAGGCACCCTCATTCCCGCGGACATCACCGTTGCCATCACCCGGCACTACGGCGCCACGGCGGCGGAGAAGTCGAACGAACTCCTGCTCCACATGGGCATCGCGGTCCTGAGCGTGTCCGTCCTCATCCTGCTGACCCTGGGGTGGCGTGAAGCCGGCATCGTGGCCGTCGCCATTCCCGCGACGCTCGCCCTGACGCTGCTCGTTTTCTATCTCTACGGATTCACGCTCAATCGCATCACCCTGTTCGCCCTCATTTTCAGCATCGGCATCCTCGTCGACGACGCCATTGTGGTGGTGGAAAACATCGTGCGGCATTTTCACCTGCCGGGAAATCACCAACGGGCCTGGAAGGTCATCGCGGTCGAGGCGGTCAGCGAGGTGGGCAACCCGACGATTCTGGCCACGTTCGCCGTGATTGCCGCGGTGCTGCCGATGGCGTTTGTCGGCGGCTTGATGGGACCCTACATGCGGCCCATTCCCATCGGCGCCAGCGCTGCGATGTTCTGGTCGCTGCTGATTGCGTTCATCGTCACTCCCTGGGCCAGCATCCGCATGCTGCGTTGGTGGCGGGGGCCGGAGCGTCTGGCAAGACGGCACGCCGCGGAACAAGCCGGCCGGGAAGATCCGTTCACCCGGCTCTATCGCCGCGTGATGAATCCCCTGCTCCACCATCCGGTCTGGCAATGGACATTTCTCGGCAGCATTACCGCCCTTCTGCTCTGCGCCATGGCCACCGTGGGCCTCGGCTGGGTGCAGGTGAAAATGCTGCCGTTCGACAATAAATCGGAATTTCAAATCATCCTGAATCTGCCCGAGGGCAGCTCCCTGGAACGTACCGCGCAGGCCGCCCGGGAAATCGGCGCCGCCGTGCGCCGGGAACCAGAGGTCACCGACTATCAGATCTACGTCGGAGTCGCCTCGCCGTTCAACTTCAACGGCCTCGTCCGGCACTACTTCCTCCGGCACGGCGCGAATGTCGCCGACATCCAGGTCAACCTGACCGGCAAGCACGAACGCCGTGCCCAGAGCCATGACATTGCCAAGCGCGTCCGCCCCGCCGTGGCGGCGATTGCGGAAAAATTCGGCGCCCGGGTGGCCGTCGCAGAGGTGCCGCCCGGTCCCCCGGTGCTCCAAACTTTGGTCGCCGAAATCTACGGCCCGTCCGACGAAGCCCGCTTCGCACTCGCCCAACAGGTGCGCGACATTTTCCAAGGCACTCCGGGAGTGGTGGACGTGGACTGGTATGTGGAAGCCGACCAGCCGAAGGCGAGCTTCGTCATCGACAAGGAAAAGGCCGCGCTGCACGGCATCAGCGCCGAAACAATTTCCCGGACCCTCAGGATCGCCGTGGGCGGCGAGTCCATCGACCTGCTCCACATTCCCCGGGAGAAGGAAGACGTGAACGTCGTCCTGCAGTTACCGCGATCCGCCCGGGCGCGCCCCGAGGAATTGCTCGCACTGCGTGTCCGCAGCGGGGATGCCAATGCCTGGCCCGAACCCGGTGCCACCCTCGCCGGCCCGCCCCTGGTTCCGCTGCGCGAGTTGGTCAAGATCGAGTACCGCATTGCCGACCGGAGCCGGCATCGCAAGAACCTGATGCCCGTGACCTACGTGATTGGCGACGTCGCCGGTGCGATCGAAAGCCCGGTCTACGCCATCGCGGAAATGAACAGAAAGCTCGAAAAGCTCAAAACGCTCGCGGGCGAACTGCAGATTTACAATGCCGTCATGCCCTTCTCGGATGCCCAACCGGCGATGAAATGGGACGGCGAATGGCAGATCACCATTGAAGTTTTTCGCGACCTCGGCCTCGCCTTTGGCGCCGTGCTCGTCCTGATCTACGTGTTGATGGTCGGCTGGTTCCGCTCGTTCGTCACCCCGCTGGTGGTCATGGTGGCGATCCCATTTTCCCTGGTTGGCATCCTGCCGGCCCACGGACTGATGGGCGCGTTCTTCAGCGCGACTTCGATGATTGGCTTCATGGCCGGCGGCGGCATTGTCGTGCGCAATTCCATCATCCTGGTGGATTTCATCGAACAACGTCTGCGGGAAGGACTGCCGCTCGATCAGGCCGTGGTGGATGCGGGGGCCGTGCGTTTCCGCCCGATGGTCCTGACCGCGGCCGCGGTCATCGTGGGTGCCAGCGTGATTCTCGCAGATCCGATCTTCCAGGGCCTCGCCATTGCGTTGATGGCCGGGGAAGTGGCCTCGTTGTTGATCAGTCGGATGGCCGTGCCGGTGCTTTATTTCATGGCCCGGCGGCGCCAACTCGCGCGTTGATTCGACCTCTACCTTCCCCGAAAGAAGCCCGCAGCACAGGTCGCCGGCGAGGCTGCGGCTGTTCCCGGAGCGCCGTGCTTCGAGCCGGCCAAGAGCCTGTTTGAAAATTCAAAGGGGTCCTTTCAATTTTCAAACAGGCTCTTAAACGCCACACACTTCTCTGATGCCCCAATTCCAGCAAGACGCTCCGCAAATCCTCGGCCGGATTGTTTTGCTCCGGCCATAAGCCGGTTGGAAACCGGCGCTCCGGATGCCGTCGGACCGTCCCCTCCTGTCGTGCCGGGAGATCCGCACCAAACTTTTTCCCTCCGCCGTCACACCCCGCATAATCCGGCGAGTCATGTCACTGCAGAAACATCGCCAGGCCATCGACCGCCTGGACGCCGAAATCGTCCGGTTGCTCAACGCCCGCACCAAGCAGGTGTTGTCCATCGGCGAACTGAAGCGTCAAACGGGCGACGAAATCTACGCGCCGCACCGGGAGAAGGCCGTGCTCGACAAGGTGTGTCGTTTGAATGACGGCCCGATCACCAATGGCTCGCTGCGGGCGATCTACCGCGAGATCATGTCCGGCGCCCTGGCCCTCGAGAAGCCTCTGACCATCGCCTATCTCGGACCCGAGGCCACCTACAGTCATCAGGCGGCCTTGAAACGCTTTGGAAATTCGCTCGCCTACTCCGCGCAGAAGACCATTGGCGATGTCTTCCACGAGGTGGCCAAGAGTCGGGCGGATTACGGTGTGATCCCGATCGAGAATTCCACCGAAGGCGCCGTTACTCCTACGCTGGACCTGCTGGTCGATTCGGAATTAAAGATTGTCGCCCAGATCATTCTGCCGATCCAGCACTGCCTCCTGACCCACGCGCCCAGGATTTCCGCGATCAAACGCCTTTACGTGCATCCGCAAACGCATGCGCAATGCCGTTTGTGGATCCGCCAGCAGCTGCCCGAGGCGGAGATCATCGAGACCAGCTCCAATGCGCGCTCGGCGGAAATGGCGGCCGAGGAAAAATCCGCGGCGGCCATCGCCGGTTTGCTGGCCGCCGAAAAATACCGTCTGCCGGTTTTGGAACATGACATCCAGGACAACTCCGCCAATGCCACCCGCTTCGTGGTCCTGGGGCGCACGGTGCCGCCTCCCAGCGGTGCGGATCGAACCAGTCTCCTTTTCAGCATCACGGACAAGGCCGGCGCCCTGCACAGCGCCCTCGCCCCGTTCCGCCGGCTCAAGATTAACATGACCAAGATCGAGAGCCGGCCGAGCAAGCGAAAAGCCTGGGAATATTATTTCTTCGCCGACGTCGACGGTCACTCGTCGGAGGAAAAGCTGGCGACTGCCGTCAAGGAATTGGGCCGGCACTGCAGCTTTGTGAAAATTCTGGGCAGTTACCCCAACGGCGACTAGTCCGGAACCGTTGAACATTCTGTCCGCCCAGCTCTCGTGAACCCTCCGTCGATTCCCCATTTCATCAACGGCCAGCGCCGCCATTTCGCAGCCGACGTGCGCGGTGAGCAGGTCGTGTCTCCCCTGGATGGCATCGTCCTCGGTCAACTGGCCCCGGCCGGTGCGGATTCCGTGGACCAGGCGGTTCAGGCCGCGGCCACCGCGTTCACCGCCTGGAGCCAGACGCCCATCAAGGAGCGCGTGCAGCCGCTTTATCGGTTCAAGCAATGGATCGAGAAAAACCTGACGGCGCTGGCCGAGGAAGTTTCGCGGGAGAATGGCAAGACGCCCGACGAAGCCCGGGCCGGCATTCAACGCGGCGTGGAAGTGGTGGAGTACGCCTGCGCATTGCCGAATCTGATGGCGAGTGAAATTCTTGAAGTGAGCGCCGGCGTGGATTGCCACTCCCGCCGCCTGCCGTTGGGAGTGGTGGCCGGCATCACGCCGTTCAATTTTCCCGCGATGGTGCCGCTGTGGATGTTCCCCATCGCGATCGCCTGCGGAAACACCTTCATTCTCAAACCTTCCGAGTTGGTGCCGTTCACCCCGATGCGGCTCGGTGAAGGGCTGCGGGAAGCCGGCCTGCCTGACGGAGTATTCAATGTCCTCCAGGGCGGGCGCACGACGGTTGAGGCGCTGCTGGATCACCCGCGGTTGCAGGCCGCGGCCTTCGTGGGCTCAACCCCGGCCGCCCGCGCCGTCTACCGGCGGGGCATCCAGAATGGCAAGCGCATGCTGACGCTCGGCGGCGCCAAAAACCATCTGGTCGTGGTCCCGGATGCCGATCCACTCGTCACCGCGAAGAACGTGACGTCCAGCGCCACCGGCTGCGCCGGACAGCGATGCATGGCCGCCAGCGTGCTGATCGCCGTTGGAGATTGCGACGCCATCCTCGATGCCATCGAAGCCGAGATGTCCCGTTTGGTTCCGGGTGGGGATTTGGGGCCGGTGATCACCGCCAAGGCCAAGGCACGCATCACGAGTTATATCGATCTGGCCGAATAGGAAGGCGCCCGCTTGCGCCTGGATGGACGTCGCGTGCAAGTCGCCGGCCGTGAACTCGGACATTATCTTGGACCCACATTGCTGGACCGGCTTTCGCACGACTCAGTCTGTGTTCGCGATGAAATCTTCGGTCCCGTGCTCTCGATTCTCCGCGTGGCGACCCTCGACGAAGCCCTGGCCATCGAGAATGCGAGTCCCTATGGGAATGCGGCCTCCATCTTCACGACGAACGGGGCGGTGGCGCGTCATTTCGAGGCCCGGGCCCACGCTGGAATGGTGGGGATCAACATCGGTGTCCCCGTGCCCCGTGAGCCCTTTGGCTTCGGCGGTTGGAATGACTCCAAGTTTGGCGTGGGCGACATCACCGGGCGCGATGCCATTGGCTTCTGGACGAAAGCCCGCAAGACCACGGTGAAGTGGACCCCGAAACAATCGAACTGGATGAGTTAGCCGCCAACACCCGTGCGCTGATTGTCGTTCGTACCGCCAACCAATTCCCTCCCATGCTCGCCGCCGTCTATCTTGGCCAAGAACAACTCCCGGTCCTGACCGTGCCGGACCCGGTCCTCGACGACGGCGAAATCCTGCTGGCCATCGAGGCCTGTTCAGTGTGCGGCACCGACCTCCGCACGTTTCGTCATGGGGACAAAAAAATCATTCCCCCGCGGATCCTGGGGCATGAATTCTGCGCGCGCGTGGTGGAATCCCGGGCGCCCCATGCCAACGTCGCGGTCGGGGATCGCGTCGTGATGTACATCGTGCTTGTTCATGGCACGGATCGTTATGTCGAAATGGGCCGCGAAAACCTGACCCCCCAGCGCACGACCATGAGTTATCACCACGACGGCGCCTTTGCGCCGCTGTTGAAGGTGCCCGCGCTGGCCGTGCGGCAGGGGAATCTCTTCCGGGTGACCAGCGACATTCCGTCGGACGTCATGAGTCTGGCCGAGCCGCTCGGATGCTGCCTGAACGCCCATTCCCGCCTGCGGATCGGCCTCAAGGACACCGTGGCCGTCATTGGTGCCGGTCCCATCGGCATGATGCACGCCGCCCTGGCGCGATTGCAGGGGGCGCAGAAGGTTTTCGTACTCGACACCAACGCCAACCGGTTGGAGATGGCGCGGAAATTCGACATCGACGCGGCCCTCCAGGTCCGCGCGGATGGCGCCCACCGCGAAGAAATCGTTGCCCAAACCGGCGGCCACGGACCGGACGTCGTCATTGTGGCGGTCAGCGCGGCTGCGGCCCAGAACGATGCGTTGGAAATGGCCGCGAAAGCGGGTCGGATCAATTTCTTCGCCGGTCTGCCCAAGTCCGACCCCATCGCCGCCCTCAACGTCAATCACATCCACTACAAGGAGCTGGAGATTTCCGGCAGTTATTCCGAGAAGAAGAGCGATTTCCAGGCTGCCTTTGCGCTGCTGCACAGCGGACGTTTTCCGGCGGACAAGATCATCACTCATCACCTGCCGCTGGAGCAGATCGGGCAGGCGTTTCCGCTCATGGAAAGCGGCGCCGCGCTCAAGGTTTGCATACTCCCGAACGGCCGGAAATAGCGTTCCCACCCGCTGACACCGTTCCGAAACCGATCCTCCTTGCTTTCCGTATGCTCACGCCGACGCCGTTTCATCTCGATCTTCTCATTGGCGGAAAAAATCTGCCCGCCACCTTGGGAAGCCGCCACGAATTGCACTCGCCCGCCACCGGCGAGCTCATCGGTTCCGTGCCCCTCGCCACCGCGGCGGACCTGGAACTTGCCGTTCAAGCAGCGGCTGCGGCGTTTCTGAAGTGGTCGCAGCGGACTGCCTACGAACGCGAAAAGCTGCTGCGCCAGGCCACGGCCCACGTCCGCAGCCAGGCCGACTTCATCGGCCGACTGATGGCGCTGGAACAAGGCAAGCCCTTCGCCCAGGCCCGCAGCGAGGTCCTCGGCGCGTGTGACACGATCGACTACTACGCGGCCGAAGGGGTGCGGATCGAAGGCTGGACGAATCCCACCGAGGACACGTCCTATCGTTCCTGGGTGAATTATCAACCGGTCGGGGTTTGCGGTCTGATCACTCCCTGGAATTATCCCATCTCACTCCTGAGTTGGAAACTCGGCCCCGCCCTCGCCGCGGGGTGCACGGTCATCGTGAAGCCCACCACGATCACGCCCCTCTCGCCGCTCGCCTTTTGTGTTGCCCTCACCGACGGCGGGCTGCCGCCGGGCGTGGTGAACGTCCTGACCGGCTCGGGGAAGGTGCTTGGCGAGGCCCTGATCCAACATCCGCGGGTTGCCAAGATCGCCATGACCGGTTCCTCCGACACCGGGAAAAGAATCCTGCAACTGGCCGCGCCCGCCTTGAAAAAAGTCTCCCTGGAACTGGGTGGTCAATGTCCGGCCATCGTCTGTGCGGACGCCGACGTGGCCCTCGCGGCCCGGACCATTGCCTACAAGGCGTTTCGCAATTGCGGGCAGTCCTGCAGCAGCGTCAACCGGCTCTATGTCCACGCCAGCCTGCACGACGGGCTGGTGCACCGGATGCAGACCCACGCCGAAGCCATGAGCCTGGGTGACGGCCTCACGAATCCGAATGTCGACCTGGGCCCGATGGCCACGCGCGACGGCGTCGAGACCGCCCAAGCGCACGTGGCCGATGCCCTCGCTGCCGGAGCGAAACGGGTCACCGGGGGCCATGCGCCGGCCGGAGAAGCGTTTTGTCACGGAAACTACTTCCTGCCCACGATTCTCACCGGCTGCACCCCCGGCATGAAAGTGATGCGCGAGGAAACTTTTGGGCCGGTGGTGGGGGTTCAATCCTTTGAAACGCTGGATCAGGCCATCGCCCTCGCCAACGACAGCCATTACGGCCTCGTCGCCTATCTGTTCACGCGCGATCTCACCACCACGGTCCGCGCCAGTGAAGCCCTGGAAGCAGGGACGATTTGCGTCAATCACGGCGCCGTGAACACCAACTACGGTCCGTATGCCGGCTGGAAGGATTCCGGTTACGGACTGGAATTGAGCCGGCGTGCCATCGTCGAGTATCTCAAGCCCAAGCACGTGAAGGTGGCCATCGGGTAACACTTCTTCACGCCCCATGTTCCTGGATCCCCTGGCCGCCGCGATCGTCCTGCAACTCGCCGCCCGCGAAGGATTCGCCCTGCTGGCAGTCAACGCCGATTCCCCCGCGGCCATCACGGACTGTCTGGAGGCAGCGCGGTCCTGTGGTGCGCCGATCATCATTGAAGCCAGCCTCTGGCAACTGACCGGTCATAGTTTTGGCGCCGGTGATGCCGCGCTGGGCCTCGCCCGCTATCTGGTCGAACTGGCTGTCCTGGCAGCGTCCCCACAATTTTCCGAGGTCCCGATCCTGTTCCACACCGACCACATCAAGGGTCCGCTCACACTGCCATTGCTAAAGGTCGCCGTGCGCGGGCTGCGCACGGGCATCGGAACCGCGACGGTTTCCCCGTCCACGATTTCCCTGGATTCCTCGGCCATGACCGAGGCGGAAAACATCGCAACGGCCCTGGAACTTTGCGCGGAGGCCCGGCGACTTCCTCGGCCGTTGACCTTGGAATTGGAAGCGGGTGTGGACGATGGCATCACGCCCATTGAATCGGCGCAACGGGTACTGGGTGCGGTTGAAGCCGCCGCTCCGGGACATCTCGCCCTTTGGGCACCCGGCGTCGGCACGCGCCATGGCCTCGGGGCGCAACGCGGCTTTTCCGTCGCCGCCGTCGAAGCCCATCGCCGCGTCGCCAGCCAGATTTGCGCCCGCCCCGTGGGCATCGCCCTGCACGGCTCCTCGGGACTGGCGGAAGGCGATCTGCGCGCCGCTGTGGAAGCGGGCGTTACGAAGGTGAATTGGTCCAGCGAATCGCTGCTGCTCCGCTCCGAAGCCGCACAGGAATACTATCGCACCCAGGCGGAAAAACTGGCCAGGAACCATCCCGAATGGAAGGCGACCGCGATGGACCATGGCGTGCAATCCTTCGTCTCCGCACGCTACCAGCCCCGGGTCGTCGAGCGCCTGCGGATCCTCGGCGGTGCGGGAAAAAATCCGCGGATCCTGGCGGCTTTGGAAAATGCGCCCGCGAATTGAGCTTCGGCCGGCAGAGCACCCGATCACCCGCTACGGTCCATAGATTCCCGTCGCCAACAGCGCCTCCACTGCCGTCACGTCCTCCGGCAGGTCCACGCCGATGCTTTCGTGATTCACGCGGGCAACCGCGATCGGGATGCCGTTTTCCAGGGCGCGCAACTGTTCCAGTTTTTCGGCCGCCTCCAGGGCCGACACCGGCAGGGCGACCAGCGACAGCAGCGTGTCGCGGCGGTAGCCGTAGATGCCCAGGTGTTTCAAAAACGGAAACGCCGCCAACTGGGCGGGCGCGCTCAACCCACTGGCATCGCGGAGGAACGGTATGGTGCGCCGGCTGAAATAGAGCGCCCGGCACGGTTCGCCCGCCGTCACCACCACCTTGACCACGTTGGGATTGTCATAGTCGGCGAGGTTTTTGATCAGGGTGGCGGCGGTGGACATCGGGGAAGTTTTCAGCCCGGCCGCCACTGCCCGGACCACCGCCGGCTCCATCAACGGCTCGTCGCCCTGCACGTTGATGTACGCATCCGCCGGCACCCGGCTGGCGACCTCGGCGATGCGATCCGTCCCGCTGGGATGATCGGGGCGGGTGATTTCGACGCGACAAAAAGCACGGGCGACGGCGGCGATCCGTTCATCGTCGGTCGCCACGACGACCTCCGACAGTTCCGGCACGGCGAGGCAACGCCGCACGACACGTTCGATCAGTGTGCGCCCCGCGATTAGGGCCAGCGGTTTGCCGGGAAAGCGCGTCGAGGCAAAGCGGGCCGGAATGACCCCGATCAGTTTCATGCCCGCGGGATAGTCGGAGCGGACGGTATATCAAATATGAATGGGCTTCTTTCGCGTGCATTGGCCGGCCGGCGACGCACGTTTGGCCCGCCATGACTTTGTCGAAAACGGCTTTGTGGAATCGATTCCAACAGTACTACACCGAGTACCCGACGCTGGGTCTCGCGCTGGACATCTCACGGGTGAATTTTCCCGACAACTTTCTCGCCACGATGGATCGGCCCCTGCAAAAGGCCTTTGCCGCGATGGCAGAATTGGAGCAGGGCGCGATCGCCAATCCCGACGAAAAACGCATGGTGGGCCACTACTGGCTTCGCGCACCGCAACGGGCGCCAACCCCGGAACTCCGGGCGGAGATTCAGCAGACCCTGGACGCGGTGCACCGGTTCGCGGCCGATGTCCATGCCGGGCGGATCGCCGGCCAAAGCGGAACTTTTACCAACCTGCTGGTGATTGGCATCGGCGGGAGTGCCTTGGGACCGCAGTTTGTGGCGAAGGCGCTGGGGCAGCCGGGCGGCAATAAACTCAAGCCGCATTTTTTCGACAATACCGACCCCGACGGCATGGATGTGGTGCTGGCCGAATTGCGCGGGCAATTGGGACAGACGCTGGCGGTGGTGATTTCAAAATCCGGTGGTACACCCGAAACCCGCAACGGCATGCTGGAGGCCCGGGCCGCCTATGCCGCCGCGGGCCTGTCATTTGCCCGGCACGCAGTGGCGGTGACCGGGACGGGAAGTGAATTGGGCCGACTCGCGGAGCGGGATGGTTGGATTCGGAGTTTTCCCATGTGGGATTGGGTCGGTGGACGCACCAGTGAAACCAGCGCCGTTGGACTCCTGCCGGCGGCCTTGCAGGGATTGGACATCGACCGCCTGCTGGCCGGCGCCCGCGCCTGCGATGAGGTCACGCGGTCCACGACCTGGAAGACCAACCCCGCCGCACAACTGGCCCTGATGTGGTACTTCCTCGGCGAAGGCCGCGGCGCGA
>JAYTHD010000204.1:0-27192 GCA_043732975.1 Verrucomicrobiota bacterium | reverse complement strand
GGCACGTCCATCGCGCGCCCGCTGATCGCGAAGCGCATGGTGGAAATCGCACGCGCGGAAAAGGCGGATGCGGTGGCGCATGGCGCGACGGGGAAGGGGAATGACCAGGTGCGCTTCGAACTGACGGCGGCGGCGCTGGCACCGGAGCTGGAGGTCATCGCGCCGTGGCGGCAGGAGCGGTTTCGCGAGCAGTTTCCGGGGCGCGCGGAGATGATCGCGTATGCGGAGAAAAACAAAATCCCCGTGCTCGCGAGCGCGAAGAAGCCGTACTCGATGGATCGCAATCTTCTGCACATTTCCTTCGAGGCCGGCATCCTCGAAGACCCGTGGTTCGACGCCAGCGCGGAGAAGGCGCGCGAGATGTATGTGCTCTCGGTTTCGCCCGAGGAAGCGCCGGACAAGGCGGAGCACGTCGAGCTGGTTTTTGAAAAGGGGAACTGCGTTGCCATCGGCTACCACGAACTCGACGGGCTGCTCGCCGATTTGAAAATCAGCGGCGCGAAATTTGACGCGGAAAATCACGCGCGGCTCACGCCTTTGGAAATCATGCGCGTGCTCAACAAGCTCGGCGGCAAGCACGGCGTCGGCCGCGTGGACATGGTGGAAAACCGCTTCGTCGGCATGAAGAGTCGCGGTGTGTACGAGACGCCGGGCGGGGCGATCCTGCAATACGCGCATCGCCAGATGGAGAGTCTGACCATGGATCGCGAAGTGATGCACCAACGGGACGCGTTTATTCCGAAGTACGCGGAGTTGGTTTACAACGGTTTTTGGTACGCGCCCGAACGTCTTGCGCTCCAGGCCTACGTGGAGGAAAGCCAGCGCAATGTCAGCGGCACGGTGCGGGTCAAACTGTACAAGGGCGGACTTTATGTCGCCGGCCGGAAGAGCGCCTGCAGCATGTACAATCCGCACATCGCGACCATGGAGGCGGATCCGACCAAGGCGTACAATCAGGATGACGCGACCGGTTTCATCCGCTTGAACGGCCTGCGCTTGCGGGTGAACAGCACGGTCAACGGGGCCGCCAACCTGGCGGCGCGGGCGAAATAAATAATAACGCTTTGAGTCTTGAATTTGAACTGATCGCCCGATTGCGGCCGCTCCTCCCAACCACCGCGGACGTGGTGGTGGGGGCGGGGGATGATTGTGCCGTGTTGGATCTCGGCGAGCCCGGAGTGCACGGTTTGTTCAAGACGGATGCCGTGGTCGAGGGCGTTCATTTCACCAGCGAAATCGAACCGCGACGCGTGGGGCACAAGGCGCTGGCGCGGTGTCTGAGTGACATCGCAGCCATGGGCGGTGCGGCCACGGCGGCGGTCGTCACGCTGGGACTCCCGGCCTGTGACACGGCGGCGGATGTCGATTGGGCCGTTCAGGCTTACGAAGGATTGACCGCTTTGGCGCGTCGTTGGGGTGTGGCGGTGGTGGGCGGGGAGACGACGCGCAATCCCGGCGCCCGTTTGATTTCCGTGGCGCTGCTGGGCCGCCTGCCGGCGGGACAGGCCGTGCTTCGGCGGGGTTCGCAGGTCGGCGATGCGATCTTTGTGACGGGCGAGTTGGGCGGATCCATGGAAGGACGGCATCTGGATTTCGAACCGCGCCTGGCGGAAGGCGCCTGGCTGCGGGAATCCGGTCGGGTCCACGCGATGATCGACGTCAGCGACGGCCTGGCGGGAGATTTGCGGCACCTGTTGATACCGGAGGCGACGTCGGGCCTGGGCTTGGGCGCCGTGTTGCACAAGGCGGCGCTGCCCGTTTCACGAACCGCGCGTTTGCGGGCCCGGTCGGGGGATTTGGCCAAGCCGGCGCATCTGGCGGCGCTGACGGACGGCGAGGATTTTGAATTGCTCTTCACCGTGGCCGCGGCGAATGCGGTGCCTTTGCTCGACGGTTGGAAACAGCGATTCCCGAAAGTTCCGCTGAGTTGTGTGGGCCGGGTGATCGCGACGCCGGGACTTTTCCTGCGGGACGAACGCGGTCAGCGCGCCTTGTCGATCGGCGGATTTGATCATTTCCGTCCGCCGGTGGAAGTGGCCGAAACCCCATGAAGACCGAGATGACACCGCTCTCCGGTGTGCCGGCGTCCGCGACGGGACGGCCCCGTTCGATGCAGATCACCCGCTCCCCATCTGAGACCGAAGCGCTGGCGGGGCAACTCGCGGCGCGGACGGAACCGGGTTGTGTGATCGGGTTGCAGGGGGATCTGGGAGCGGGCAAAACGGCGTTTGTGCGGGGTTTCGCGCGTGGACTGGGTTTTTCGGGACGTATACATTCGCCGACGTTTGCGTTGTTGAACGAGTACCGGGGCGGCCGGATTCCCATTCATCATCTCGATCTTTATCGACTAACCTCGGCGGAGAGCGTCGTGGCCGCCGGTCTGGAAGAATATCTGATCCGTCCGGAGGGCGTCACTCTGGTCGAGTGGGCGGAACGTTGGATTGGGGAAAGTGTCCCACCCGCGGCTTGGCGGTCCGTGTGGTTCCGGACGGTGAGTGAAACCGAACGGGAAATTTGCCACGATTGGCCGACATGAGTTCCCGCAACATACTGGCATTGGAATTCTCCACCGATCACCGGTCGGTGGCCGTGGTGCGGGATGGCCTGGTCCTGGCGGAATCGATTCAGGAATCGGGTCGTTCGACGCGCGTCTTCTCCCTGATTGCCGACGCGCTGAAGCAGGCGGGCATTGCGCCGGCGGACGTCGGTGTGCTGGCGTTGGGCATTGGACCGGGAAGTTACACCGGGATCCGGCTGGCGATTTCCGTGGCGCAGGGTTGGAGTCTCGCGGGCGAGGGTGGGGGTCAGGGTGATCAACCGATTGAAATTCGGACCGTGAGCAGTTTTGAGTTGATGGCGGAAACCATAGCTGGTTCGGCGTGGCTGGCGGCCGATGCGCAGCGCGACGAATGGGCGATCGCCCGCGTGGAAACCGGCCAGTTGATGACGGCCGCCCGATTGATCTCCACCGCGGAATTGGTGTCGCTCGCGGCCACGGAACGGGTGGTGGGCCCGGAGGTGTTCCAGCGCTTGGGGGTGGGGCAGCGTGCCTATCCGGAAGCCGTGGCGCTGGGGCTTCTGGCGCAGTCCCGTGGCCAGGTGACGATTCCGGAGGCTTTGGAAGCGGTCTATCTGCGTGCCGCCAATTTTCTAAAGGCACCAGCGTCGCGCAGCCTTCCCGGATTCACGTCTTGAGCGGGGTCTCCGGGTCGGGAGGTGGAATCGCGGGGTCGGCGGGGCGTCAGATTTCCTCGCCCAATCGTGGTTTTCCGCGCACGATTTTGCAGAAATGCCGGTCTTCCTGGATTGTGATCGCTGCACGGCGTGTTGCCGCTGGCCTGGACAGGTCCGACTGGTGCCGGGTGAAGTCGAGCGGATCGCCGCCCATTTGGGAATCTCCACGGACGAATTCATTCAACAGCACACCCGCCTGACCCAGCAGCGCGATGGATTGGCCCTGCTCGACCAGGCGAGTGGGGCCTGTGCCTGGTTGCGGGGCGATGACTGCCAGATCAACCCCGTGAAGCCGCAGCAATGTCGTGATTTTCCGAATCTCTGGAGTTTTCCCGGCGCCTCCGAAATCTGCCGGGCCAAGCCGGTGGAGGTGACCCTTGAAGAATGGCGGGTACGGATTCGGGCGGCGACCGGACGGACGGAAATTCCAACGTGGCCTCCGGCCTGATGTATTTCCGGTCGCGGTCGCGGTTCAGAAATTCGTCACTCCCTTGTAAAAATCGGTTTCATTTTCCGGCTCGCGATCTTTAATCCCGCGATGGCAGCAACGGCAGGAATCATCGCCAAGGCCGAAGAGTTCGGTCTTCATCCGGATCACCTCGTCCTCTTCGGAGCCGACAAGGCCAAAGTCTCCCTCGATGCGCTCCAGGGAAAAAGTCAGCGCGGGAAACTGATCCTTGTCTCCGCCATCACGCCGACGCCGGCGGGTGAGGGGAAGACGACCGTCAGCATCGGCCTGGCGCAGGGCTTGAGAAAAAGCGGACGCTCCGTCGCGCTGGCCCTTCGCCAGCCGAGCATGGGGCCGGTATTCGGGCGCAAGGGCGGCGCCACGGGTGGCGGAAAGAGTACCGTCCAGCCGGCGCAATCCATCAATTTGCATTTTACGGGTGACTTCCACGCGATTACGGCCGCGCATAATTTGCTCGCGGCGGTGATCGACAATGCCCTCCACCACGGCACGACGCGCCTGGACCCGCAGCAGGTCCTCTGGAAACGGGTCCTCGACGTCAATGATCGCGCCTTGCGCCGCATCCAGGTGGGTCTGGGCGCCGATCCGACGTCCGTGGGGCGCGCGAGTGGATTCGACATCACGGCGGCCTCGGAAATCATGGCCGTGCTTTGCCTGGCGGAATCCTCTGCGGATCTGCGGGCGCGGATTGATCGCATCGTGGTCGGATTCACCCGTTCTGGCGAGCCGGTCTGGGCGAAGGAAATGCGGGTCACCGGCGCCCTCCTCGCGTTGCTCAGGGAGGCGATGATGCCGAACCTGGTGCAATCCGTCGAAGGCGTACCCGCGATCCTGCATGGCGGCCCGTTTGCCAACATTGCCCATGGTTGCAACAGCGTCCTCGCCACGCGCCTGGCGCTGGCCCACGCGGACTACGCGGTGACGGAGGCGGGTTTCGCGTTTGATCTGGGTGGGGAAAAGTTCATGCACCTGAAATGCCGCCAATCCGGACTGGCGCCGGCTGCGGTGGTGCTGGTCGCCACGGTGCGGGCACTGAAGATGCATGGCGGTGTGGCGCTGGCCGATTTGTCGCGCCCGGACCTCGCAGCCCTGGAGCGGGGACTGGAGAATCTGGCCGCCCATCTCGACAGCGCCCGCCGGTTCAGCCGGCCCATCGTGGTGGCGGTCAATCGCTTCACGGCCGACACCGAGGAGGAACTTCAGGCGGTGCACCGCTTTTGTGCGGCGCGGGGTGTGTCCTGCGCCACCGCGGATGTTTTCGGCCAGGGCGGCGAAGGCGCCCGGGAATTGTCGGAACTCGTGGTCCGGGCGGCGGCCCAGAGCTCGCCGCCGCTGCCGTTTCTGTACGAGCCCGGCCACACCGCCGAGGAGAAGTTGGAGCGAATCGCCACGGGTGTTTACGGGGCGGACGGAGTCACGTTGAGCCCCGTGGCGACGGAGCGGATCGAGACCTTCCGCCGTTGCGGCTTTGGCGGGTTGCCGATTTGCATGGCCAAGACCCAGAATTCGCTGTCCGACGACCCCAAGCGCCTGGGCCGTCCGCGTGGATTCAAAATCCATGTGCGTGACTTTGAAATCGCCAACGGCGCCGGCTTCCTCGTTGCGCTCAGCGGCACGCTCCTGCGCATGCCGGCATTGCCGAAAGTGCCCGCCGCGGAACACATCGACCTGGACGCGCAGAACGGGATCACGGGTTTGTAGGCCGCTCCGGAGCCGGGCGGGTTCCTTCCGCACTGACGGTATCGAGTCTCTACTCAATGGCAGCCCACCGCAGTGGGGCACGTTCATCATCCGCAATTCAAATAGTGAACCTGTCACTCTATTAATCCTCCCGCGGGCAGGATGGCCGCCGGGGAGGCGTCGGCCGGGCAGGAGATTTGGACGGATGGGTGTCGACGCGCCAGTCTGGACGGGATGTCAGGCCTGTCACATGTGGCGTCGGATGGTTCGGCGCGGATGGTGGATGTTTCTGCCAAGCCGGTGATCTTGCGTGAGGCCGTGGCCTGCGGTGAGATTCGCATGGCCGCCGCGACCCTCGCTTTGATCGAAGCCAATCGGATGCCGAAAGGGGATGTTTTTGCGACGGCGCGCCTGGCGGGAATTCTGGCGGCCAAGCGAACGGGCGAACTGATTCCCCTCTGCCACCCGTTGCCGATTACCCATTGCGGAGTCGACTTTCAAGTGCCGAGCTCGCGGGATCGGGTGGTGATCACCGCGTCAGCAAAAATTGCGGCCGCCACCGGCGTGGAGATGGAAGCGCTGGCGGCGGTGTCGGTGGCCGCGCTGACCCTGTACGACATGTGCAAAGCGGTCGACAAGGCCATGGTGATCGGGGAGATCCGGTTGGTGTCCAAAACCAAGCGGGCCGTCGGGGCGAAGTAATTGGCTCTGGTTGGAGTCATTCCAAGCTCGTGGAGTTGTTTTGACCCACGCGGTCCATGGGCCTTTTCTGGATCCCGGCGCCAAGCCACGGTCTTGTGTGCCTGCCGGATGAATATCCGCGGTGAGGCGGTGTTTTGGCCGACTCGTGGCAATCATGGCGGCAGGTGGCGAAAAACCGCTGTCGAAATAACCTTGACCCTCAATACCGAGATGTGCTCAGATGTCAAAAATCAGCTGACAGATCTTTCTGAGATCATTCCTTTCCGGAATGCGGTGGGTTTGTTGCGCTGAGTGTCCAAAAAGGAACGTGTCCAAGTCCGCTCCCATGAAAATTTCGACTCTAAGCCTGATGGTTGGTGTCCTGTTCGCCTGGGCCGGCGCCCGGCCGGCCCAGGCATTGACCCTCCAAAATCCCGCCAATGTCATCGGAACCGGAACCAATGCGTGGTCCTATCTGATCCTCGAAGGTGAGAATTATGAAGCCGAAACGGATGCCACGCCGAGCTTCGGGTTCACCCGGGCCTTCGCCGACGGGACGGTGCCGCTGCTGAGCGCCTACGAGAATCCGGTCCTGGCCACCAACACCACCGCGTCCAAGCTCGGCGCCTTGTGGACGCAACCGGCTCCAAAGCACGGCGACAAGGTCACTTATCGGGTGCAGTTTTCTCACCCGGGCACCTATTATCTCTATATGCGGTTCACCATGTTTGAGAACGGCGGCAATCCGGCCCATTATTTGAATGAGGACTCGTTTTTCGTGCCGCCGGACTGGGGGAAGGATCCCCAGACGGACTGGCCGTTGAGTGATGCCGGTGGACAGAACGGTGGTTATACCGAGGGGTGCTGCGATGGTGCGGGCTATCTCTTCATACCGGAGAAGGGCGGGGGCGGACTCCGGGTTTCGCACTCGGCGGACACGAATTACTGGGAGGGCAATTTTCACTGGAACGACCTGTATTCCAGCCAGTTTCTGAATGCCACAACCCAGGGTGAGCCCAAGGTGCGTCGCAAATATGAAGTCCCGCCCGCGCTCGTGGGGCGGCCGCTCACTTTCACCATTTCCAACCGGGAGAATGGCACGGCGATTGATCTTTTTCTGTTCAGTACGCACCCGGATTTGATGGACAAGTATGCGCAGGAGGAACTGGATCAACTGCTCCTGAAACCGGGCAAGGTCACCGTGCAGGATCCCCACAATGTCGTCGGCACGGGCAACAATGCGTGGTCCTACCTGATCCTGGAGGGTGAGAATTATGCGGCCGAGACGGATGCCACACCGGGCTTTGGTTTTACCCGGGCTTTCGCCGACGGCACGGTGCCGGCGCTGAGTTTCTACGAGAATCCCGTCCTGGCGACCAACACCACCGCCTCGGGCAAGGGTGCCTTGTGGATGCAACCGGCTCCGAAGCACGGGGACAAGGTCAACTATCAGGTGCAGTTCGCCCATCCGGGTACCTATTATCTCTACATGCGCTTTACGATGTTTGAGAACGGCAGCAATCCGGCCCATTATTTGAATGAAGACTCATTCTTCGTGCCGCCGAACTGGGGGAAGGATCCCCAGACGGACTGGCCATTGAGTGATGCCGGTGGACAGAACGGCGGCTATACCGAGGGGTGCTGCGATGGTGCGGGCTATCTCTTCATACCGGAGAAGGGCGGGGGCGGAGTCCGGGTTTCGCACTCTGCGGACACGAACTATTGGGAGGGCAATTTTCATTGGAACGACCTGTATTCGAGCCAATTCCTGAATGCCACAACACAGGGTGAGCCCAAGGTGCGTCGCAAATATGAGGTTACGCCGGATCAGGTGGGCAAGCCGCTAACCTTCACCCTTTCCAACCGGGAGAACGGCACGGCGATCGACCTCTTTCTGTTCAGCACTCATCCGGATCTGATGAACACCTATTCGCATGACGAACTCGACCAGCTTTTCCTGACCCCGCCGGGACAACTGTCCATTCAGGATCCGGCCAAAACGGTGGGCAGCGGAGCCGATGCGTGGACCTACCTGGCGGTGGAAGGTGAAAGCTACTTCGCAGAGACGAATGAGGCCGAGGGCGTGGGATTCACGCGGGCCTATGTGGACGGCACGGTTCCCGCGCTCAGTGCCTACGGGAATCCGGTGTTGGCCACCAACAGCACGGCCTCGGGCTATGGGGCACTGTGGACGCAACCGGCCGCCAAACACGGCGACAAGGTCACGTATCGGATGCAATTTGCGAAACCTGGGACGTATTACCTCTATATGCGCTTCACCATGTTCGAGAACGGCAGCAATCCGGCCCATTACTTGAATGAAGACTCGTTCTTCGTGCCGCCGGATTGGGGCAAGGATCCCCAGACGGACTGGCCGTTAAGTGATGCGGGAGGACAGAATGGCGGATATACGGAGGGCTGTTGCGATGGCGCGGGATACTTGTTTATACCGGAAAAGGGCGGCAGTGGACTCCGGGTGAGCCACTCTGCAGACACCAACTATTGGGAGGGGAACTTCCATTGGAACGATCTGTACTCGAGCCAATTCCTGAATGCAGAAACGCAGGGCGCTCCGAAGGTGCGGCGCAAGTATGAAGTCACCGCGGAGATGGTCGGCCATCCGTTGACCTGGACGATCTCCAACCGGGAGAACGGCACCGCGGTCGATCTCTGGTTGTTCAGCACCCATCCGGATCTCATGGACAAGTACTCGCAGGAAGAGTTGGACGCGATCATCCTGGCTCCCGCTGCGACCGCCCCGGGGACTGTAGCCCTGAGCATTTCGCGATCCGGCAACAATGTGTTGATTTCCTGGCCGGCATCGGCAGACGGCTATGGGTTGGAAGCCGCAGGAACCCTGTCGGCCCCCGTCTGGACTCCGGTCGCCGATGTCCCCGCCGTGGCCGCCGGGCAGAAGACGGTCACCGTCAGCGCTTCGGCCGGTCCGAAGTACTATCGATTGAAGCATCCATAGCACTAGTCAGAGACTGCCGGGCAGGCTGTTCCGCCCGGTGGTGGAACCTGCGACGGGCCGCTGGATTCATGCCGGCGGCCCGTTTTGCCATCCGCCGGGAGGGAACACTTTCGCTTCGGTCCAACTCGCGTACCGGCCGGACCAGGCGAATGGTGCGAAAATATTTCTCGCGGACGATGAAGATCGACGCCTTACTTTAGGTCCCGTGCTCCTCATGAATTCCTGCTCCGCCCATCCGGCGTTTCGTCGCGCCATCGTCCTGGCCGCTGCTGCGGTGGCTAGCCTCCATGGCCCGGTTTTTGCGCAACATCCCTTCGGCCTGGAGGTCGCCCGGGCGGATGTGAAAGCCATGACCACGCCTCCGGGCGTGGCGGCCACGCTTTTCGCAGCCGAGCCCATGGTGGTCAATCCCGCCGACATGGATGTGGATCATCGCGGCCGGGTGTGGGTGACGGAAGGGGCCAATTACCGGTCGAGCTTCCAAAAATGGGGCGTCTTGCGGCCGGAAGGGGATCGGATTCAGATTCTGGAAGATACGGATGGCGACGGCGTGGCGGATCGCGCCAGGACGTTTTATCAGGACCTGAGCATCAACACCGCCCTGGGCATCTGCGTGCTGGGCAATCGGGTGATTGTTTCCAGCGCCCCCGGCGTTTTCATATTGACCGATTCCGACGGGGATGACGTGGCGGACAAGCGTGAACTGCTCTTCTCCTGCGATCCCAAGCAGGCGGATCACGACCATGCCATGCACGCCTTCGTGTTTGGGCCGGATGGCAAGCTGTACTTCAATTTCGGCAATGCCGGCGGGTATTTGCGTCGTCCGCCGGCGGGCATGAAAACGTTGCCGCTGCACGGCAAGCTGGACCTCAATCAGCTCGCCACGGGTGAGTTTGTCCGGGATGTGGACGGCCGCGAAGTCACCGCCCAGGGCAAGCCCTATCGCCAGGGCATGGCCTTTCGCTGCAATCTCGATGGCTCACAGTTGGAGGTGCTGGGACACAATTTCCGCAACAACTATGAAGTGGCGGTGGATTCCTACGGCACGGTCTGGCAGCCCGACAACGACGATGACGGCAATCAGGGAGTGCGCATCAACTACGTGATGGAGGGTGGGAATTACGGCTACACCGACGAAAAAACCGGGGCGGGATGGCAGCAGAAACGGACGGGTTGGGAGCAGGAAATACCAATGCGGCACTGGCATCTGAACGATCCTGGCGTGGTGCCGAATCTGCTGCAGACCGGCGCCGGTTCGCCGACCGGCATGGCGTTCTACGAAGGCGACCTGCTGCCCTCGGTATTCCGGGGCCAGCCAATTCATTGCGATGCCGGTCCCCGCGTGGTCCGCGCCTATCCGGTGACGCCGAATGGGGCGGGCTACAAGGCGACCGTCGAGAATCTGCTGACGACCGCGGATACGTGGTTCCGGCCGAGTGACGTCGCGGTCGGTCCGGACGGATCGCTCTACGTGGCGGATTGGAATGATGCCGGCGTGGGTGGCCACTATATGGCGGATCAAAAGGTGGAGACGATGACCGGCCGGGTGATTCGCCTCGCGCCTCCCGGTCACGTTCCTCCCGCGGTCCAGCTCGATCTCAACACTCCGACGGGTGCGGTACAGGCGTTGCAGTCGCCGAATGTGGCGACCCGGTATCTGGCGTGGACGGCACTCCAAAAAATGGGTGATGCGGCCACGCCGGCGTTGGAGGCCCTTTGGAAATCGGGTCCGCCGCACCTGCGTGCCCGCGCGCTGCAGGCCCTGGCCCGTCTGGGCAAACAGCCGGCCAGGTACATCAACGCCGCGCTCGGCGAAGCGGATGCCAAACTCCGGATAACGGGCTTTCGCATTGCCCGGGATTTGAACAGCGATGTCCTGGCCCACGCCAAGGCGTTGGCGGAGGATCCCAGTCCGGCGGTGCGGCGCGAAGTGGCGATTGCCTTGCGCCGGATTTCCTCGCCCGAGGTCGCGCCGTTGTGGGCCCGGCTGGCGCGTCAGTACGTGGGCGCGGATCGCTGGTATCTGGAAGCTCTGGGGATCGGCGCGGCCAATCAGTGGGATGCCTGCCTGGGGGCGTACCTGGCATCGATCCAGCAAGGTCTGGCCACGCCCGGGGCGGCGGACATCATCTGGCGCAGCCGGGCGGCGGCCACTCCGGCGTTGCTGGTGAAACTGGTGACGGCCCCGGGAATCTCGGCGGATCAACGCGATCACTATATGCGGGCCTTCGATTTCCTCTCGGGGAAGGAAAAGGAAGCTGCGCTGGAAGAGCTGGCCTTGGCGCAACTGAACGCCAAGTAGACAGGGGGCGGAACCGCGGATGGACACGGATCAACGCGGATTCCAAATGGGGAGTCAGCGAAGGGACTCGGTGATTTGTTTTCCTTTGCGTTCTTGGCGCCACTGCGTGAATCCCTCCGGGCATTTTCAACCGACGGCCGCGAAACAGATCGTGGAGCGCGTCGGCGGCTTCCGGACGTGACTGTCGGCATTAGCTCGTCAGAGACTCCACCTTGACTGCTGGCCTTCGGCCACAAAACAGGTGGGTACGAGAGTCTCCGCGAGCCAGCCGATGGCGTCACTCGTGCTCCAAGACGCTGGCGCCAGGTTTTGGAGTGACGCAGTATATAAATCCGGACGGTTCTAATACCGCCGGTAATACTTCTCCGTATAGTCCTGCACCATGCGCCAGGTGCTATATTGGGCCGCCAGCGTCTTCCACGCGTGACGTATCCGTCCGATCCATTGTCGTGGCAGGCCGTCGGCGTCGCGCTGGTAGAACAGCGGAATGACCTCCGTCGTGAGCGTTTGATAGAGATTGGCGCTGTCCACCTGATCCTGCTCGTTCACGTCGGCCGGGTGGCTGTCCGGACCGATCCCGAAGCCGTTCTTCCCGTCGTAGCCTTCGCGCCACCAGCCATCGAGAATGCTCAGGTTCAAGCACCCATGGGCGGTCGTCTTCATGCCGCTGGTTCCGGAAGCCTCCAGCGGGCGGCGCGGATTGTTCAGCCAGATGTCGCAACCCGCCACCATCTGACGGGCCACGTGGATATCGTAGTTCTCCAGGAAAATGAGGTGGCCCTTCAATTCGCTGAAATTGGACAGGTGAATGACCTTTTGGATGAAGGCCTTGCCCATGTCGTCCCGCGGATGTGCCTTGCCGGCAAAAACAAACTGGATGGGGCGTTGGGTGTCGCGGATCAATTGCACCACCTCCTCGAAGCGATCGAAGATCAGCGGGGCCCGCTTGTAGGTGGCGAAGCGGCGGGCGAATCCGATGGTCAATGCATCCGGATTCAGGAAGGAATCGAAGGTGATGAAATCGGCCTGGTTGAAGGTGCGGCCCTGGAGCAGGAGCCGGCGGCGGGCGAACTCCACCAGTTCCCGGCGGAGACGGTAGCGCAGGGCCCACACCTCGGCGTCGGACAGGACGGAGGGATCCGACAGTTTTTGCCAGAACTCCTGGGAATTCGCGTCCGTGACGAAATCGCGCTCGGAACGTTCGGGAAATTGCTCCGCGAACTTGCGCTTCCAGACCTTGCGCAGGGTTCCCTTCATCCAGCCGACGAGATGAATGCCGTTGGTGATGTGACCGATCGGCACCTGGCTGGCATCCGTCGTGCGATAAAGTTCGCGCCACATTTCGCGGCTCACCTGACCGTGGAGCTCACTGACACCATTCGCCGCCCTGGACAAGCGCAAACCCAGCACGGTCATGCAGAACGACTCGGCAGGGTCATTGGGTCGCACCCGGCCGAGGTTCATCACTTCCTCGTGCGTCCGGCCCAGTCCGGTGGCGAACTTGGTGGCGGCATAACGCATCAGATCGCTGCTGAAACGATCGTGTCCGGCTTCCACCGGCGTGTGGGTGGTGAAGATGCATTCCTGTTTCGTCTGGGCCGCCGCCGCATCGAAACTGAGTCCGGACGCGATCTTCTCGCGGATCAGTTCCAACGTGAGGAAGGCGGCATGGCCTTCATTCATGTGGAAATTGCTGGGCCGATAACCGAGCGCCCGCAGCAAGCGCACGCCGCCCACGCCGAGGACGATTTCCTGGAGAATCCGGGTGGTGGAGTCGCCGCCATAGACCCGCAGCGTCAGATCGCGATGATGCGGTTCGTTTTCCGGACGGTTGGTGTCGAGCAGGTAGACGGGTACCCGGCCGACATTGACGCGCCAGGCCTGGAAGCGCACGACCACTCCCTGCAAGCGCACCTGACCGACGAGCGTTTGCCCGGAGTCGTCCAGCACCGGCTCCAGCGGGAGATTGCGCGGATTGAGTTGGGTGTAGTACTCGGTCTGCCAATTCTCGTGATTGATCGCCTGCTGAAAATAGCCCTCGCGATAAAACAGCGACACGCCGATCAACGGGACGCCCAGATCCGAGGCCGATTTGGCATGATCCCCGGCCAGGGCACCGAGGCCGCCGGCGGCGATCGGGAGGGTTTCGTGAAAGGCAAATTCCGCGCTGAAATAGGCCACCGGATTGCCCGTCAGTTCCGGCGCATGGGTCGCCGCCCAGGTGTCCCGGGCCGCCATGTAGTGGTCGAAATCCGCGAGCACCTTGCGCACGCGGGCGGCAAAAGTGGGTTCCTGCAGCCGAATCCGCAGTTCGTAGGCGGAGATTTCGTGGAGGATGGCGACGGCGTTGTGGTAGAGATTCTGCCAGCCGCGGGGGGAAAGCTCCTGAAACAGCTCCTGGGCATCCTGGTCCCAGCTCCACCAGAGATTGTGGGCCAGACGGTGCAGTCCGGTAGTGAGTTCCTTCAATTCAGGAAGTGTCAACGGTGTTGTCGCCATGTTTAAAAATGTGCTCTTCTTCTTCGGGACCCGGCGTCCCCTCGAACCACAAACTACTACGCGGCAGTTCCTGATCGGCAAACGGTTTTCCTCCGGTCAGGCCGCCTGGAAATTCACCGTCCCTTGGCGGGCGGCTCGGAGCGGACCTGGAGACCAACGAGTTCGTAGGCGCTGCCGGTGGCCAGATAGAGACGGGATTCGCGATTGGCGGAATTGTAGAGGTTCGAGGCCAGGACGGATTCCGAGTTGGCAAGGCCGGAGCGGGTGTCCACGAGCTGGTCGATGTTCAGTGCGTTGGCAAAGTAGGCGCCCTGCCGGATGCGAAATTCCTCCGCCTTCTGGCGCACCAGTTCCAGGATTTGCCCGCGATTGCGGTCGTTTTCCAGAACGCTCTGGGTCTCCGTGGTCACACGCCGGCGTACCAGCAGTTCCTCGGCCTCGATCTGGGCTTCGAACTGCCGAATTTCCGCCTCGGCCTTCTGGCGCGTGGCCTCCAGAACGCGGCGATCGTTGAGCCGCACATTGAACCCGCCGCCGACGGTCCAGCCCTGAAACCGGTCGTCGTAGGTCTGGGAACCGACGGGGAAGGTGGTCCCCTCGAGGAACGCCGTGACGTCGTAACGTCCCTGAAGCGCTCGCTGGCGCTGCAATTCGGCGTTGCCCCGGGCATCCTGCAGCACCGTGAACGTGGGATTGTTTTCCCGGGCCTTTTGCAGCAGTTGGTGCAAGCGGTCCGGTTGATCGGTGCCGCGGGCCAGTATGCTGAGGTGATATTCCGGGACGGGAATCTGAAAATCCTGCGACGGTCGCAAGGCCAGATAGGCCCGCAGGATTTCCCGGTCTTCGTGCCAGCGGGTTCGATAGATGTTCAGTGTCGCCTGCGCACTGCTTTCCACGGACTCGACCCGGGCGCGATCCTGGGGTTTGAGTCGCGGATCCCGCGAAAGTGCCGTCAGATCCGCGGCGTAGCGCTGGTAAATGTCGATGAGCCGGTCGTAATAGATGGCCTCGTTATAGTATTCGAGCGCATTCTCCACGACCGCACTATAGCTTTTCAAATAGTCCAGCTGGGCTTTGCGGGCGGTCGAATCCTGATAAGCCTGGGCAATAATCCGGTCCTGGCGTCGTCGGGAGCCGAAGAAGGGTTTCTCCAGCCGCGTGCGGACCAGCGCACCGCCACCGCTTTCCACGGTGGAACCCCCGGTGAGCCGGGGTGAAAAATTGAAATGTGAGTAGGCGGCGCCGACCTCCGTGCTCAGGACCGCCCCGTCGAAAGTCTCCTTCTTCACACCGACCACGGTTTCGACGGAATTGCCGAAGGCGTCGCGGCGATTGGGGAATTGGGAGAGATCCGAACGGACCTCCGTGAACGGCTCGAGCCGGCTCAGATTGGCTCGAAATTCAGCGAGGCCGTGTCGGGCCGCCGTCATTTCCTCGCGGGCGGCGCGGACCGATGGGTTGTGGGTGTAGATGAGGCGGACAATGACCTCGAGGTTCAGGATCAGCGGGCTTCCCGACGGAACCGCGTTGGTGGCGGCTGGAACGGCCCTCTGGGCGGGCGGGGGCGCGGATTTGATGGACTCGGAAGCCCGGGGAGTGGTCGCCTTGGGCCGCAGCGTAACCGCGGTTCCGCCCAGCATTGGCAGGCTCAGGACGAAGGCCAGTCCGGTCTGCCGCAGGATCCTCCGTGGCCGCGCCGTGAGCCCCGGAAGTGGCGGCCGGCCGAACCCAAAGCAATTCCGCCGCGCACGACGCGGGGATGATTCGGGGTGGCAGGCACCGTTTTTCATGGAAGTCGCCACCGTAATGGATCGGTGGGTGTTTTCAATATCGCGTCACGCAGGTTGGGTGCTTCGATCAATGAAAATTACTGGGAGTGGGGTGGGCCGTGCGACACGATGTCGTCATGCTTCCACGTCGCGATTTCATCAAGGGTGCCACCGCTCTGGCTGCCGGAGCTTTTGGGGTGCGAAACTGGCCCCTGGCTCGGGGTGGGACGGAGCGCCCACTGCGGGTCGCCGCCATTGTGACGGAATATCGGCCGTGGTCCCATGCGGATGTTCTGGTGGGCAAATTCATCCAGGGACTGAAGCTCGACCTGGCACCGTCGTGGACACCCATTCCGGTGCGGGCGATGTACGTCGATCAATTCCCCGACACCGACATCAGCCGGGCGTTGTCGCGTCAATATGGATTCCCGATCGTGAACTCCATTGCCGAGGCGATCCTGGACGACCGGGGCGAAATCGCGGTCGACGCCGTGCTGTTGGTGGGGGAACACGGCAAGTACCCGGAGAACGAGCGCGGCCAGCAGCTTTATCCCAGGCGGCGCTTTTTTGAGGAGACCGTGCGGGCGTTTCAGAAGGCGGGCCGGGTGGTGCCGGTCTTCAACGACAAACATCTGGCGCCACGCTGGGAGGATTCCAAGTGGATGTATGAAAAGGCCCGGGAGATGAAGATTCCGTTCATGGCCGGTTCGTCGGTGCCGCTGGCGTGGCGACTTCCGTGGCTGGAGATCCCCCTGGGAACACCGATGGGCGAGGCGTTGTCGGTGGGCTATGGCGGCCTGGAATCCTACGGTTTCCACGCTCTGGAGACGCTGCAATGCATGGTCGAGCGCCGTCGCGGCGGCGAGGTGGGGGTGGTGGCGGTGCAATGCCTGGAAAACGAGGCCGTCTGGGAAGCCATGCGGGCGGGACGGTTTTCGCGCGAATTGCTGGCGGCCGCGCTCAGTCGCAATGATCCGAGGGTCGAGGGCGATTTCGAGATGCACTGCCCCAAGCCCACGGCCTACCTGGTGGAGTATGCGGATGGCTTCAAGGCGACCTGCCTCATGCTCAACGGCCTCGCACGCCAGTTTCTGTTTGCCGCACGATTGATTGGCGACACGTCCCCGGTTTCAACGCAGTTTTGGTTGCAGGAGCCCACTTTTGGTCACTTCGATTATCTCGCGAATGCGATCATGACCATGGTCCGCACTGGCACGCCGCCTTATCCGGTGGAGCGGACCGTCTTGACCTCGGGAGTCCTTTCCACGGCGATGGATTCGCGGTTTGAGAACCATCGGCGCATAGAGACCCCTGACCTGCGGATTGCCTACCCGGCGGTCGATCACCGGTTGGGAGCGTACCGTCATCCCTTGGCGGCCAATGCCCGGCACGGCGGCTGGATCGATCTGTTCAACGGCATCAATCTGGACGGTTGGCGGGAGAACCGTTTCGCCCACGAGCCGCGCTGGGACGTTCAGGAGGGTGTCTTGATCGCCCGCGGCGGACAGGGCTATCTCGCGACCTTTGAAGAGTTCGATGACTTTGAACTCTTTGCCGAGGTGCGCATCACGGATACCGGCGCCTGGCACGGGAACAGTGGAATCTATATCCGCTGTCAGCCGCACCTGGATCGCGGGCAGGAATTTCCACCGGGCTATGAAGTCCAGTGCGACCACAACGACTCGAACAACTACACCGGGAGCATCTACAATTTGGGTGCGCCGGGTGCACGGGCGCCAAAGCCGCGGGTCAAGGATGGTGACTGGTTCACCCTTCGGGTGCTGGCCCGCGGGGATCATCTGAGAAGCTGGGTGAATGGCGATCCGGCGGCCGATTGTCACGATCCCAAAAATCGCTTCACCCGCGGCTACGTGTTGCTGCAGCAACACCACAAGACCGGCGTCGTGGAATTCCGCCAGATACGCATCCGGCGCCTCGATGGCCCAAAGACGGGCTAGATTCCCAAAGGATATGGCCCGGCCAAATATCAGACTGCCTCGCCGGTAACGTTCGACTGCGACGCCAGCGACGGTGCAAAGTGTGCGGCCATGGCTATCTCCATCGTCGCCAAGCGAAACGGATCTGGACCTGAAGTATACGTGACCCCAGAGGTGGGCGCCGTTCCGAGGACTCCAGCGGTTGGACTGAAATTGGTCAAAGGACGTCTACCAATCACTTCACTTGACTTCCGTAGAAGATTTCCATCTCACCCCCGCCGCTGACTTTCGATCCGCGTCCTGTCCCAACGGACTTGAATCCACCGGCCCGGGGTTGACCGTCGCGGTCTACCCCGGGGCGGTCGACCGTTGCAGCCAGCAACCCTGAAAGGGTTGAATCAATCCCCAACCTGCCTTTCGTCGAAGGCAATGTTGTCGCGCTTCGGAGATTCAACCCCTTCAGGGTTGAGGCGCGGGTGGGGTTCGTAACCCAGGGTAGCCTAAAGTCGGCAACCCTGGGCTGGAGGATGGAATCCCGTTGGGATTCGAAGCGGCGGAATCAGGGTGTCCAATCCGATCAATCGCAGACGAATCGCAGGCCGGAAATGCTCAGAAGCGCGAATCCGTGAAGGTTACCCAGTCGCCTGAACTCAGTTCCATCAAAAACGCCCAAATTTGGCCCCACCGAAGAAATCTGTCTCATACCCTTGGGCACGAGGCGCTGCCCTCAGGCGCGAATTGCAAGCCACGGGTGGAGTGATTTGAGCCGTTCCTCAGGTGTTTCTGCCTCGCCTATTACTTCGCGTTCTACGTCATCGAGCACTATCCTGACCGGGGTTTCAAGGGCAACGGGCTGGGCTCGTTCCTCGTTTATCTGTCCCGCCGGAAGAATCAAAAGCCATGAAGAAGAAACTGCTGCTCGCGGCCGCGTTGGTGCTCCTGGTCACGCTGGGCCTGCTGGTGCTGGTAATCCCCAAGGAAGAGTCCGAGTCGCCGGTGCCCACGCCCAATGGGTACGATGATTTTCTTAAGGCAGCGACGCTCCTCACTCCGAATCCACCGGATTGGCAGAGCCGGAAAGGCGAGGAGCAGCACCAGGTGCTGAAGCGGCTCATCGCCACCGATCAAGCGGCGATCGAGGCGGTGAAGGCGGGCCTGACAAAGGAATGTCGTATGACGCCTTGGGAAATGAATCCGACGAACAGTTCGCATCTCAATGATCTCTCGAAAACCAAAGCGCTCGCCAAGATATTTGAGGCGGCGAGCAGGCTGGCGCTGATCGAAGGCCGTACGAACGAGGCGGCGGCTCTCGCCATCGACTGCATTCGCTTCGGAAGCGAATCCGTGCGGGGTGGTGTGTTGATCGACGGTCTTGTGGGAATCGCCATCCGGAGCATCGGCCTCAATTCGCTGAAGGTCGCAACGGAGGGCACGGACTTGGAAGGCTCCCGCCGGGCCTTGTCGGCTTTGGACGAGGTCGCCAGTGGGAGCGAATCCGCGGAGGAGATCCTGAAGCGCGAACGGCAATGGGCCCGCCTTGGAAGGTTCGGCCCGGCGGGAATCCTAACACAAATCGTTCAGCCTTTTCTAAGCCGGCAGGCACTGGGGAGCGGGCGTCAGAAGTTTATTAAGTTGGAAACCGACCTCCAGCGCATGAGAATCCATCTGGCCGCGCGCGCCTACCAACTGGACCACGGCAAACCACCTGGCGCCGCCCGCGATCTCGTCCCGCAATATTTGAAATCCGTCCCGCTCGATCCCGCGACGGCCCGGGAGTTGCCGTTGAACTGACCTGCGCGGGGCGGGACCGGGTCGAGACCGGGTCGGACTACGCGCTAATCAATTCCCGCATCGGCTGCCAGCCGTCCACCAGATAGTGCGGCCGGCCGGTGAGGTCATTGAGGGTGACCCGCGTGGGATCGAGTCCGAGTTGGTGATAGAGGGTGGCGAAGACCTCGCCGAAATGAACGCCGCGTTCGGCAATTTCCCCGCCGAGTCGGTCGGTGGCGCCGATGACCTGGCCGGTCTTCATTCCGCCGCCCGCGAGGAGCGCGCAGCCGACCTGCGGCCAGTGGTCACGACCGGCGTCCTTGTTGATCGACGGGGTCCGACCGAATTCACCCCAGGCAACGACCGCCACGTCCTTTTCCATGCCCCGCTCATGCAAATCCTCCACCAGTGCGCTCATGGCCTGGTCGAAGAGGGGAAGATGGGTGAGCAGTTCGCTGTGGTTGTCGCTATGAAAATCCCAGCGGCCAAAGTTCAAGGTGACACAGCGGGCACCGGCTTCGACCAACCGTCGGGCCATGAGAAAGTGTTCGCAGTTGCGCGGGGCGCCATCCCCATAGTTTTTTGGGTCCCCTTTGCCGTAGCGTTCCCGCACTCGGGCCGGTTCGCGACTCAGGTCGAGAGCTTCGACCAGTTTGCTGGAGGTCAGAATGTTGAAGGCCTGTTGCTGAAAGCTATCCAGCCCTTCCATGGTGCGGCTCTGATCGAGATCGCGGCGAAAAGTATCGAAGCCCTTGAGCAGCGCCTGGCGGTCGGACAAGCGATCCAACGTCACACCGTTGAGTTTGAGGTCCTCCATTCCCGGGCCATTCGGGCGACAGGCGGAATGGGTCGGTCCCAGGAAGCCCGGATGTCCGGGCGAGCCATACGGTGGATGACCGGCCGACGGCGCCAGACCGACGAACGCGGGCATCGCGGAACTGGTTTGACCTTCGAGCCGGGAAAGCACCGCACCCATGGAGGGCCAGCCACCGGCCGGCTGCTTGGGCACCGGTCGACCCGTATAGCAGATGAACGAATCATGGTCGCCATTGGGTGAACCGTACATCGTGCGGATGGGCACCAATTTGTCCATGATGCGGGCACAGCGGGGCATGTGCTCGGAGATCTGAATGCCTGGGACATTGGTGGCGATGGGACGATGCGGCCCGCGGATTTCCAGCGGCGCGTCCATCTTCAAGTCGAACATGTCCTGGTGGGGCGGGGCGCCCACGAGGTAGATCATGATCACGGCTTTGTGCGACGAGCGGATGCCGGCCAGTTGCTCGGCCCGAAGCAATTGCGGCAGCGACAGGCCGCCCAGGCCCAACCCGCCAATTTTCAGGAAGTCCCGACGCGAGACCCCATCACAAAATTTCCCGCTGGAGGCGCCAAAGATCTTTAGCATGCGACAGGGTTCCAGAGTGAAGGGCCGGAATTCGCACCCCGGCAAAGGGAGTGGTTTTCGAGCCCGATGGCGTTCATTCTGAGGCAGGTTGTGGCGCTGGAGCCGGAACGGCAAGGGGTTTTGGGGGTTTGCGATGGAACGGCGGTCGTGGCGTGGAAGTTTTCCGACGAAGGGGGAAGGGAAAATACGTGGCGATCAACCCGCCGGCTTTGTGGCCGAAGGCCAGCAAGCAAGGTGGAGCGAGGCTCTGGCGAGCTATGCCGCTGACGAAGTCAGGCCCAAACGCGGGTGCCTCGCGGAGACTCTCGGCCCACCATTTTTGTGGCCGGAGGCCAGCAGGTAAGGTGGAGCGAGTCTCTGACGAGCAATGCCGCGACGCAGTCGGTCCCCAGCCGGGGTGGGTCCGCCGACAAAAGCGCTTGCGCAGAGGAATATATTCCGGGTAGTTTTTGCCGCATGCGAGGGGACGACTCCACTGATATTATCTGGCTCCAACGCGAGGGAGTTCGCCTCGTCCGGACGCATTTTTCAGGCGAGCCGGCTTTCCGTCCACGAACCACAGCCACCGGCTCACACTGAGGCGCCGTTCCCAGCCCCGGCCCCATCCCGCGCTGCCCATGGCCCCGACTGTTCCACCGCCGCTCGTTCGGATATACGTGCCCACCCCGCTGCGGGAGTGTTGCGGGGGAGCGGGCGAATTATCGCTCACGACGACCAGCGTTCGTTCCCTGCTCACGGAGCTTGAGCGAAAATATCCGGCCCTGCACCGCAGCATCTGCGATGAAACCGGAGCAGTCCGGCGGCATATCAATCTCTTTGTCAATACACAACATATTCGCGACCTTGAAGGTCTGGATACCCGCCCCGCCGCGGGGGATCTGGTCACCATCATGACCGCGGTTTCCGGAGGTTAAATCATGAGCGAAAAAGTCATTCTTTGCGTCGGCACCAAAAAGGGATTGTTCGTGGCCGAGTCGGCCAAAACGCGGCGCGGTTTTACGCTGCGTGGCCCCTTTGGCCAGGGCGTGGGGGTCTATTCCGCGCTGATGGATACCCGGGGAACACCCCAGTTATATGCCTCCAGCTGCAATCCGTTTTTCGGCATGAAGGTGCTACGTTCCAATGATCTGGGCCGGACCTTCAAGGAGACCAAGGCGGCACCGGCCTTTCCCAAGGAAGACGGTCGCGCCCTGGCCAACATCTGGTCGCTCGCGGCGGGCAAGAATCGGAAGGAGCTTTTGTGCGGGGTCGAGCCGGCGTCCCTCTTTCGCAGCCGCGACGGCGGCGATTCGTGGGAGTTGGTGCCGGGCATCAGCAACCACGACCACGCGCGCAAGTGGAATCCGGGCAATGGCGGGCTGTGCCTGCACACCATCCTTCGGGATGGCCATCGCGTGCACCTGGGGATCTCGACCGGCGGTCACTATCTGAGTGAAGACGGCGGTGAGACCTTTGCGGCCGCCAACCGGGGCGTCGGCGCCGGATTTTCCCCGGATCCGTTTCCGGAGTTCGGGCAGTGCGTCCACAAGATTGCCGGGCATAAGGATGTCCCGGGACGACTCTATATGCAGAACCACGGTGGCTGGGGGGAATGGGACGGACCCGGCGGGCGCCGCCCCGACATCGGCGTGCTCCGCAGCGATGATCACGGGCACTCCTGGCGATCGATCGCCAAGGGTCTGCCGTCGGACTTCGGCTTCCCGTTGGTCGTCCATCCGCAAAAACCCGACACCCTCTACGTCGTGCCATTGGAGCCGATGACGCGCACCTGTCCCAAGGGTGTTCCGGCGGTCTGGCGCAGTGAGAACGGCGGGGGTTCGTGGCAAAAGCTCACCCAGGGACTCCCCAAGCGGGACAGTTACTTCACCGTGCTGCGGGACGCGATGGACATCGACGAACTGGGCAATCCGGCCCTCTATTTTGGCACCACCACGGGCCAGCTCTGGATGGGTCGCGAAGGCGGCGAAAAATGGGAATGCCTGTTTGAATCCCTGCCGCCCATCCACTGCGTGAAGGCGGCGGTCGTGTGAAGTGGGGCGCGCCACGTTTATCTCGCTACTGAGGAATGCCATCCCTCAGGACTAAGATGCCGACGGGAAGGGAAGCGAGGTTCAAAACGGCATCAACCCGCGATTGAAGACACGGTCCAGAAACCAGGCTGATGCCACGCAGGCAATCAGGACCGATCCAAAGGGCAGGATGCCGCGACGATAGAACACGGTTGCTCTCAGGGCATACGCGACAGGAAGAAACAGCGCGACACAGGCCAGTTGGCCGGATTCCACACCCAGGTTGAAAGCAATGAGCGGTACGGCCAAGCCCGTGCCCGCCAAGCCGAGTTCCGCCAGTGCGTTGGCAAAGCCGAACCCGTGAATGAGACCGAAGGCGAAGGGAATGGTGGCGGGAGAACTGCGCCAGCGCATCCAGCCGGTTTTGGGGCCGGCGCTGCGAAAGGGAGGGGCGTCGCTGGTGGCGGGACGACGCCACAGGTTGCTGACGGCTGCAAAGAGGACACTGGCTGCAATGGCGCTTTCGATGATGCGCGATGGCGGTCGGGCCACGCCAAAAGCGGCGAGCGCCAGCGTCAGGGAATGGGCAGCCGTGAAGGATGTCACCACTTGAAGCACTTTGGTCACGGCCGGCCGGAGCGCGGGTGCCGGCTCCCAGCCCGAACCGCGTCGCAGCAAAACCGACGGTAGGAGCAGTGCGGTGAGGAAGAGAAGGTGGTCGTAGCCGGTCCAGATATGATGCACGCCTTCGGCGAAGAATTGCTGGAAGGCTCGACTCGGGGAGAATGCGGAGGTGGTGGTGTCTCCGAATGGACCGGCACTTGGCCCGATCATAAAGGTCACACCGGGCTCCGCGGGTGAGAGCAATCCGGTATAATGGATCGCCCGAGAACTTTGATCGGTGCCGGCAGCCTGGCACCTGTCTATCGTGCCTCCGGACCAGTCCGCCTGCACCAGAGCGCGATGCTGCGGGTCCAATTCAAAAAGACAGCGATAGGTCAGGGTGAGCTCCCGCAGCGCATTCGTGGCGACTGCCGTGAAGGCGAAGGAAGCGCACAAGATTTCTTCGTGAGGAACCAACCGCAACGGCTCAGGCACCCATGTCAGCCGTTCAACGGAATTCGTCAGCGTGAGCCTTTGGGTAACATATTCGATCAGGTCCTGCTCGCGGTGGCGGAGTTCCGCCCAGGTGAGGTTGCCATCATCGTTTGCGTCCAACCCCAGAACCGCGTCGAGATCCTTCAAGGCAAGATCCAAACGGAGATGGACGCTCTGACGGACGACGGTGAGTTGGATCCATCCATCGCTGGGACGATGTGCCCGTGCAGCTGGGAGCCACGAAAGCAGGAGCCACAGCCAGGACCAGCTCCGGAAGCAGGCCGGTCGGAGATGCTTGCTTGGGATCAGGGACGAACTCACGGGGTGGAGGTCCATCGATGCAGAACGGCATCTTCGTATCGATGGGTGCGGATCCAAGCCTGGGCGGCCTCGATTGCCACCCGGTCGTTGGCCGCCTTACCACATTCCAAGAGCAGTCGGAGGTCCGCCGGTTCCCGCTGCTGTTCCCAGTTTTCCCGGGCGAGTTGGCAGGCTCTTTCCGGAGCCCGCAAGAGATGCAGTTGGAATCGTGCTTCTTCGCGAGCGTGACTGACCCCGTGGCGTCGGGCGGCGGCAAACCCTGCCTCCAAGCGGACGATTTCGGAGGTGATCGCTGAGAGTGCACCCCGTGACGTCGCCGCCTTTGCTTCTGCATAGCGCAGGAGCAGCGCGTCGATGTCGGTCTCGCTCTCGAGTCGCGACTGGACCTCTGCCGGCCGGCGTTGATTTAACAGGAAGTCCGCCCAGACACTGAGGGCGAACGGATCCCGGGGAGCCAGCGTCAGCGCGGCGAGATAGTGACGTTCGGCATCGGCGGACCGATCCAGTCGTTCGGCCAGGTCGCCCGCCACCGTGTGGCTCCATGCCAAAGTGGCCGCGGAAGTCGACGCGGCGCCCTCCAAGCTGACCTCCAGTAGTTTCAGCGATCGTTCGGCTTCACCCGTCACTCCCCCGACGGCCGCGGTCGCCGTGAGCGCGGTCAGGAGATCGGTCAATCGAAAGAGGGCTCCACACGCGCGCCGGGCCTCCGGGTAGTCTCCACGTAGGGTCAGAATTGTGGCCTTGGTGAGCCAGGCCCCTCCGGCTCGGGAGTCGCGGATGATCACTTCGTTCAAGGTCTTGAGCGCCGCATCAAACTGATGGCGGCTTTGCTCGATGGTCGCCCGGAGGATCAGGACTTCCGTCGGTGCTTCAGCACTTTGCCACCAGGGCCGGAGGACGGCCTCGGCTTGTCCCAGATATCGGGGGTCCGATTCCCGGCGTGCCTGCTCGATCAGCAACTGGGCCAGGCGTCGGGCAGGGGCCAGTTCGTTCGGATGCTCTTGCAAACCCGGCCGAAGACTTCTGGCCTCACGGTCGACGGCCCGGGTGCCCCCGCGATGGAGTTCGACGAGGACCTGGGTATCGTTGGTGGGACGATAGGGCTCGGAGGCATGTCCCTGCAGGGCGACCAGCAGCCAACTTAAGTGACGGTACATAATTCCTCGACTCCAGATGCTCTTCGGATGAAAAAGTCGCCGACGGGTTCCAGTTCACACACAGGGTATAATATCCCCGGAACCCGCCGGTTCCTCCCCACCGGGGAGAAAGTATAGGGCGCGTCCGTCGCCATGGCCGTCCATGCCGGTCCTTTGACCCATTCGCGATGACGCACGACGGCGGACGCGCAGTGAATCCGCGTGATCAGTCGATATGGGCTTTAATGGAGTTGGCCGTGGTCTGTAGGGTTCCGATCGTCACGGGACCGTCCGCTTTCAATTTGAGGAAGCCGGAATCTCCCGCCGGCTTGGGGACGGTCAATGTCCGGGTGGCGGGATCGAATTGACCCGTCACCGGCTCGAACTTTCCGTTCACGGTCGGGCTGACCTTGGGGGTGATGGTCAGAGTGGGATCGTTCGGTGCTCCCTTGAGTGGGGTGTTCAGGTACGGGAAATGATCAAGAAACCCGCGCGCATCGACGTAGGCCCCATCCGTCAGCGGTGCGTCACCCACGGGGGCCACGTCGGGCGTGAGCAACTTGCCCATCGCCACGCGCAGTTCGATATCCACGACGTCATCGCCCGGACGTCGACCGTTCGGGAATCCGGCGAGATCCGCCTTGGCAGCCGTCAGGACGCCCTTTTCGATGCCTGCGATCACCCCCAGATTGTTCTGTTGGTCTCTGGGGGTGGCGGGCACCGCGGTGTTCAATCGGAGCATTTCGCCAGCGCCGCCGTTCTTATTGAGACCCTCGATGCCCGTGACAAACGCCGCGACCAGATCCGCCCGGGGAAACACTGTCGGGGCCGGCACTTTGAACAACGCCTCGAGAATGAGCGGCAGCGTGGGGTGCGTGACATAGTTGGCGAAATTGGCGAGGTCATCCCTGGGTTCCGAGGCGTTGAACGCATCCTTGTCCTTCAATCCGATGACCAGTTCGTTCACCAGGGGCGACGCCAGCCGCGATACCTGGGTGTATTGTTCGCCTTCGACTTTGCTGGCGGTGGTCCACGCTCCGATGATCGGCCCGTTGCCACCGGCGAGGAGGAGATCTTTGGGAATCTCGAGGATAAAAGAAGTAACATTGGCGTCCGCGAGCAGATCCTTGCTGCCATCGATCGGTCCGAGCGGATTCAAATTCAACAAGTCGAAGATCTCGCCGAGATTGACCACGAAAGGATCCTTGCGCTGCCCGACGAATACCCGGCCGGTCTGGGTCGTGCCCGGCAGGGTGATATCAGAGATATAGCTGTTGGCGTAGGCTTCATAGTCGGGGAAGGTCTTTGTGCCGACATAGTCCTGGGGTTTGGTGAAATTGACTTTTCCCGTGATGGAATTGGTAACGGGGATCCGCGTCCCGGTCCGCCGCCCGCCCCGGATAAGGGTGAGGGTGTAGGTTTGATCCACGTTCAAGGCCGAGGTGTCACCGGCGGTGATGGGATTGCCCACTGTGGCGAGCAGGGGAATCGCATTCGTGCGCTGGTTTCCGGGTGGGCCGACGACCACGGAGAGGTCCCGGGGCGTGTTGCTGATCCGGAATTGGAACGTCAGGTCCTCCACCGCATCGCCGGTGTTGTCGATGTGAATTTCATAGACCGCTTTAGGATCCAGTTGGAAGTAGTTCGGACCCCCGTACGGGCTTTGTAAGGGGATATAGTTGGCCACGAGCGTGACATAATTGGAACGTCCGGTTTCATAGCTGCCAAACAGATAGAAATCCGAGGCGTCGAGTTTCGGGGTCGAGGTGATGAGCGGTGCCTCACGATGGCTGGAGGCCAGGAGTTGGCTGGCGAGGAGCGTCGTCGACAAGATAGGTCCCCACGGGGGAATGGATGTTTTTTTCATGGTGAATGGAGGTGATTGCGCAGGCCGTGCATCTTGAAAAC
>JAYTHD010000203.1:0-7484 GCA_043732975.1 Verrucomicrobiota bacterium | reverse complement strand
GACGCCTTATGCGGTGCCGTGGGGCAAGCTCAGTTTTCGTCCCGACATTCAGCAGGGCGACTACCTGCACCGCGGTGAACAGGGCCTTTTCGAAAGTGTCGGTTACCGCCTTTTCCAACTGGCCGGCACCGACGCCAACAATTCGGTCCATGTTCAGTTTCGCATCATTGACCGACCCGACGAGGCCCCGGTCGACAACCAATTTACCGGCGATTTCTGGGGTAAATACCTCGCTGTCGAAGAGCAGGAAGGTCGTTGGTTGAAAGAGCGCGACCTCCCGGATGGCAACATCTTCGACATGGAGAGCGGCTTCGGAACCTCGAATCACTTCGGTCGTGACGGCCCCACCGATTATTCAGACCTCCGCAACTTCGTCTCCACCTATACCAGTCGGACCCTCCCGGAATCCTGGTGGCGCACGAATCTAAACCTGCCGTCGTACTTCAACTATCAGATCATCGTGCAGGGCGTTCATCACTACGACATCCAGGACGGCAAGAATTATTTCTATTATCGAAATGGCGCCACCGGCCAATGGTTCGTCCAGCCCTGGGACATGGACTTGACGTGGGCGGATACCATGTACCGGGGTGGCAAGCAATCCGGATATGAACCCTTCCTGGCACCCGTCCTCAACGGATTCAATTGGACCGGAACCGCGCTGCCCAATATCCGCCTGGAATTCCGCAACCGGGTCCGTGAAGTCCGGGACCTGCTGTTTAATAGCGATCAAGCCTGGCAGGCCATCGATGAACAAGCGCTCCTGATTCACGGAACCAATGGTGTCTCGTTCACGGACGCCGACCGGGCCCAGTGGGACTACAATCCCGTGATGCTCAACGGCTCGATTACGCTCACGAGCAAGGCGGGGGTCGGGCGCTTCTATCAAAAGGGCGTGGGGTCCAGGACCTTTGCCGGCATGGTTCAATTGATGAAGAACTATGTCACCTATCGCGCCACGGATCCGGGCTATTCCCTCGATACCATCGCCCTGGAACCCAACCTGCCGGCCACGCCGGCCCTCCGGTATTATGGTCCCGGTGGTTTTCCCACCGATCAACTCCGCTTCGCTTCCAGTTCCTTCAATGGCGCGGGCGGATTCGGGGCGATCCAATACCGGATTGGTGAAATCACCCGCACCAATCATCCTGGGTTCGAGTCCGGCAAACCTTGGAACTACGAAATCCAGGCGGTCTGGGAATCACCGATTTACACTTTGGTCACACCCGCCGCTCAGGCTCCTCCGGGCCTGCTCCAAGCCGGGAAACTCTATCGTGCCCGGGTCCGCCATTGGGACGCCGTCGGTCGGGCAAGTCATTGGTCCGAACCGGTCGAATTCACCGGTGGTGCGACCGATTATGGGCCGCCTTTGATCGCCGACCTGGAACTCAGTGAACTCCAGTACGCTCCAGCACCCGGTGGCTACGAATATCTCGAGCTGCACAATCGCAGTCGCTCGGAGACCTTGAATCTCGACGGCGCCTCCCTCGCCGGCGGCATTGACTTCGTCTTTCCGCCCCACACCCGGATGCCGCCCGGTGCTTACCTGGTCGTCACCCGCTCCAGCAGCCTGGGACAATTCCGGGCCTACTACAACCTCCCGCACGAAGCCCTACTTCTCGGACCCTACGCTCGCGCCCTGGCGAACGGCGGTGACACGGTGACGTTCCTGACCCGACCCGGTGGCTCGAAGGTTTTCTCAGTTTCCTATAGCGCCAAGGCACCCTGGCCAACGTCGAGTGCCGGTACCGGTCGAAGCGTGGTGCCTCTGAGCGATCATCCGCGGAACAGCTCAACGGGATCGGATTGGCGGCTCAGCGCCTCCCCCTTTGGCTCACCGGGACGCGGCGAACCTGACGACCCTTTGGCGGTCGCGCTGGCGGAGCCTCCGGTGGAGTTGGGCCAATTGCAGCTCGACCTGCTCCAAGGCCCAGGTCAACTCGTCCTGCTACAAGCGTCCTCCGACTTGGAAAAGTGGCAGACCGTCCAATCCAATCTGCCCCCGGGCCGGGTCCGGTTCCCGGTGGACGAAACCCGACACTATTTCCGAGCCGTACCCCAGTCCCAGTGAGGATGCTTCGGAAGTTGTTTCCCGCTCAGTGCGGCGCCGTCTGCATCTTTTCGTACTGGGCGACTGCCGCTTTGGCCCGGACATCGCCTTTCTCCGCCAACGTGTAAATCTCGGTCATCAACGTACCCATGCTGTCCTGCAGCGCCATGCGTTGTTGCGGCGACATGATCGGTTGAGCCCGCAGCAACTGGAGCCGCGTCACCGCATCCTCCATTTTGCCGGCCTTGAACTCCGTGATCGCCTCCTTCACCTGCTGTGCCGGGATGGTGGCGGCGACGGCCGGGTCGTAATCACCGGTCGGCGTTCCGGCGGGAGCAGCGGTCTTCCCCGTCGCCTCCATGGCCGCCGCGGTTTTCTCCAGTTCTCCCACCGGATCCGCCTTGTGGCACGCGCCCAATCCCGTGGCGAGCACCGCCAGCAAGCCGGATCTCCAACAAATGTTCTTCATAATCCTATTGGCACCAATTCACCGCCCGCCTTCAACGACCATTCGGCGAGGCCGGACTGCACCAGAGCCGGTTCTTGATCTGAGAGTTGCCTTCGGCGTAGAAGTTCGCGGTCTTGATATACTCGATGTGACCATCCACGATTCCGACGGTCGTCCCCACCGAGTGCGACTTGGTGATGCCTTCCGCCGGACTGCTGGAGCCATCGTTGAAGTCACCCGGGTTGGTTTCCAGGGCCTGCCAGTAGATCACTGAATCCGGTTGGAACGCCGACGCCTTGTATGAACCGGGGGAAACCGTGCCAAACCCGCACACCGCACCGTTCATCAGGTAGCTGGACATTTTCTGGGCCCGGCCCCTCCAACTGGCGGTGTTCGTCTTGTCGAGTGGGCAGCGGAAAACTGCCGGACTGCCGATGTAAACATAAAGCAATCCGGTGCCGTACGCAGCGGCCGTGTTCGTGGACCATGGCGTCCGCGAGACATCCGGAGGCGAGCCCAAGGCCGCGTCGTAAAGCCAACCTTTTCGGATCCACGGAGAATTCCAATTCGGTTCCGGCATATTGTCGGCGTACTCCCCAAGGTACATGTGCATGCCCAGGGTAATCTGTTTGACATTGTTCTGGCAGGTGGCGCGAATGGCTTTTTCCTTGGCTTTGGCCAGGGCTGGCAGAAGCATGCCGGCCAGAATGGCGATGATGGCGATGACCACCAGAAGTTCAATGAGAGTGAAGCCCCTCCGGGAGCGTTGCCGGTCGGGTGTGTCGAGATGACGTAGCGCGGGTGCTTTCATACTTTTGGTTCCATTCCAGACTCAATCGTGTTTCGAAAAAATTCGATGTGCTTTTCGGCTCAAACCTAGCACAACCGATTTTTGCTGCCAGCGCCTTCCCGCCGACCTCGGAAGGACCGAGAAAGTCCCGATACGGTGGCGGAATTGCACATCAAAAAAGGTCGCTTTTTCAGTTTTGCTTGACTTCAGCAACGGTCCGCGTGCGACCTGCCCGGCGCAAGGACTTTTCCGGCGTCTGAGGTCCGCGAAGGGCCCGAATCCCAGATTCGCCCATCGAAGCCTCTCCGATCGGCACCCGGCCACCGCCTGCGCCCAGCAGAATTCACCCCACCGAATTCAGATCGTTGTCACACGGCCGACACACAATCGGAACAATCGACCGTTCCATTCCATCGAGTATGAATTCGATCCTCAAGAATGTCGCGGTACTGGCAGCCAGCCTGTACGCTGCGTCGACGACCTTCGCCGGCACCATCACGGTCAAGGGCTCCGACACGCTGGTCACCCTCGCTCAGAAGTGGGCCGAAGTGTACATGGGCAAAAACCCCGCCACCAAGATCCAAGTCACCGGCGGTGGCTCGGGCACCGGATTTGCCGCCCTTCAAAACCGCTCCACCGATCTCTGCAATGCCTCCCGCAGGATCAAGTCCACCGAGATCGAGGCCTGCATCAAGGCGTTCGGCAAGCGGCCTCGTGAATATGTGGTCGCCCTCGACGGCCTCAGCGTGTACGTAAATGCCGACAACCCGGTCACCCAATTGAGCCTCGAGGAATTGGGGGGCATCTTCACGGGCCGCATCCGCAACTGGAAGGAAGTCGGTGGCGCCGATGCCCCGATCACCATCTACAGCCGGGAAAACAGCTCCGGCACTTATGAGTTCTTCAAGGAGCATGTGCTCAAGGGCAAGGACTTCGCCGCCAGCGCGCAGACCATGCCGGGAACGGCCGCCGTCCTCCAGGCGGTGACCAAGGACAAGGGAGCCATCGGCTACGGCGGAGCCGCCTACGGCCAGGGAACCAAGCATTTGAAGATCAGCAAGGAAAAGGGCGGTGAAGCCATCGAGCCGACGGAAGAGACTGTCGTCAAGGGCACTTACCCCATCTGGCGCTACCTGTACGTCTATCTCAACCCGGAATTGGAAAAGGGTGAGACGGGCGCCTACATCACCTGGATTCGCGGCAGCGAGGGCCAGAAGCTGGTTGGCGAAATCGGGTACTATCCGCTTCCCGAACATCTTCGTAAGAAGTAATTCGTATCGCGAGTTCCTCCGCGATCTGTATGCCGGCGTCGGTGGCAGTAGCGGCCATCGGCGTCGGACTATTCCCCAATAAATCGTCCCCCCAGCCAAGGCGCCTGCCGTCTTGAAAATGCAGCCCAGCCCCAGCCGACGCACCCTCCGTGAACTCCAATTCGCCCAATTCGTCTAAACGCACCGCCGGCTGGACCGCCATCCGCCGCGGCCATCGCGCACGGCCGCTGGAGTGGATGGTGGAGCGGTGCATTTTCGCCGTCAGCTTTTCCACCATCGCCGTGGTCTTCCTGATCTTCGCCTCGGTGGCCCGCGAGGCCTGGCCGGTCGCCGTGCAAAGTCGCTCGGTAAACAGCGCGCTGATCCAACCGGTGTTGCCCTCAGCAGACTTCGACAAACTTCCGCCGGCGACGGTCCGCCAATATCTTGGCATGGAACCCAAGGCCTTTGCCTCCCTGGATCGCGAGACATTGCTGTCGCTGATGGAAGTGCGGGAAGAGGCCGCCCGGGAGATCCCCGAAAACTTCCGCAAGGACGCCGACGCCTCTGTAAATACCACCCGTTGGCAATATCTTCTGTCCGCCCATCAATGGACCGACTACCCGCGGCCGGAATACATCTGGCAACCCGTGGGACAAATCCGCAAATTCAATATTATTCCCCTGCTGGTTGGCACCCTCAAGACCACGTTCATCGGCCTGTTCTTTGCGGTGCCCCTGGCTTTGGCGGCCGCCATCTTCGTCTCGCAACTCGCACCGCCCGGTTGGAAGGATTGGATCAAGCCCGCCATTGAATTGCTATCCGGAATTCCTTCGGTGGTCATGGGCACCTTTGCCCTGCTGGTGATGGCCACATTCCTCCAGCGGGTCTTTGGCTACGAAACGCGACTGAACGCCTTCGTCGCCGGCATTGCCCTCGGCCTCTCAGTGATACCGCTGGTGTTCTCCATCGCCGAGGACGCGCTTACGAGCGTGCCGCGCAGCTACACTCAAGCCGCACTCGCGGTCGGCGCCTCCCAGTGGCAGGCCGCTTATCAGATCGTGCTGCCGGCGGCCATCCCGGGTGTGTTCGCCGCCGTGGTACTCGGCTTCGGCCGCGCGATCGGTGAAACCATGACCGTCCTGCTGGTCTGCTCGGCCAGCGTCCTCTCGTGGAGCGTCTTCGATTCCGCCCGCAGTATCACCGCCACGATCGCCGCTGAGATGGCGGAGGCGGTCGCCGGCGGGCCTCATTACCGGATCCTGTTCCTGCTCGGCTCCCTGCTTTTCGCCGTCACCTTTCTCACCAATTTCCTCGGTGACCTCGCTGTCCATCGCTTTCGCCAGCGCTTGGAAGGAGGCAAGTAACCGCCATGGAACGGTCGACCCTGCCTGCTGAATCGATGCCACCAGACTTCGCCCAACCTCAACGGCCGTCACTCCGCGGCCGCCGCTTCCGACCCGCCTCGGCACTTTTCACCGCACTCACAGGCTTTGCCACCGTCGCCATCCTGGCGGTGCTGGCGATCATCCTGGGCAACATCATCCTCAACGGACTGCCAGGCCTGTCCTGGCGCTTTGTTTCGACCATTCCAAAGAAGGACTTCTTCGATGTTAACTCGGCCGCGATTCTCCCGATGATTGTAGGGACAACGATCCGCGTTCTGGTGATGACCTTCTTTGTCATGCCCGTCGGGGTTACGACCGCTGTCTACCTCACCGAGTACGCCCCCACGGGGGCTCTCTATACGCGGATCATCCGGATTGCCGTCAACAATCTGGCCGGCGTGCCCAGCATCGTCTTTGGGCTTTTCGGCCTGGGCTTCTTCATCAATTTCGTCGGCCGCAACCTCGATCAATGGACCCAACAGACCGGTCCTCACTTTGGACAACCCGCCGTCCTCTGGGCGTCTCTGACGCTGGCGGTCATGACGCTGCCAGTGGTCATCGTCGCCACGGAGGAGTCGTTGAAGGCCATCACGCCAGGTCTCCGCGAAGCCAGCCTCGCGCTCGGAGCCACCAAGCTGCAGACCATCCTACGGATCGTCCTGCCCAACGCCCTGCCCGGGATTCTCACCGGGGGTATTTTGGCCATCAGCCGCGCCGCCGGTGAGGTCGCTCCGATCCTGTTCACCGGCGTCTCCTACTACATGCGGGACCTGCCCAAATCTCCGACCGACCAGTTCATGGATTTGGGGTATCACGTCTATGTGCTGAGCACCCAATCGCCCAACATCGAAAAAACCCGTCCCATTCTCTACGCCACCGTGCTCGTGCTGCTGCTACTTACCTTCTCACTCAATGCCGCGGGCATTTTCTTCCGCGCCCGCATGCGGCGGCAAATGCGCGCCGGCCACTGATGGAACCCCTTGTTTGCATGGAATCCCCTCCGATCATCGAAACCCGTAACCTCGATCTTTATTATGGCACCCACCGGGCCCTGAAGGGCATCTCCCTGAAGATCTCGGCCAGACTCGTCACGGCGTTCATCGGTCCGTCCGGCTGCGGCAAGTCCACTTACCTGCGTTGTTTCAATCGGATGAACGACCTGATCGACAACGTGCGCATCACCGGGGAATGCCGCATCGGTGGTGAAGACATCTACGCCGCGGACGTCGATGCCATCGAACTTCGCAAGCGCGTGGGGATGGTCTTTCAGCGATCCAACCCGTTTCCGAAATCCATCTACGAAAACATCGCCTACGGAATGCGCCTCCAAAAGCGTCACTCGCGGGAGGATCTCGATGCCATCGTGGAACAAAGCCTCCGCAGTGCCGCCTTGTGGGAGGAGGTGAAGGACCGGCTCCACCAAAGCGCCCTGGGACTGTCCGGGGGACAACAACAGCGCCTCTGCATCGCCCGCACGATCGCCATCCGCCCGGAGATCATTCTCATGGATGAGCCGGCCAGCGCCCTGGACCCCATCGCCACGGCCAAGGTGGAGGAA
>JAYTHD010000202.1:0-5207 GCA_043732975.1 Verrucomicrobiota bacterium | reverse complement strand
GGGTGGCTTTGGAGCAGGCCGATGGTTCGGTCTTTCATCAGAAATTGAAGATCCTGCCGGAGACCCATCCGGAGGCGGCGGTGATCAATGCGTTCTTTGTGGAGCGCCTGGCGAAATTCCTCCTCTGGGCCTATGGCGGGCGCACGCTCTACGTGGACGGGCCGGCAGCAACGGCGGCGGACCTGGCGCGTCATTATCGGGAGGATGCCACCGGACGGTTTGATTCCGAGATCATCGGCGAACGGATTTATGATGCGCCGCTAAAGGTCATCCACACGCGGGATCTGCCGCCGGCACGGGCCACGACGGCGCCGCTGGGGCGTCAGTTGGCCGGTTGTCGAATCGGCTTCGACCTGGGCGGCTCGGATCGCAAAGTGGCCGCGTTGCAGGATGGCGACGTGGTCTTTAGCGAGGAAATTGTCTGGGATCCTTATTTTCAGAAAGATCCACATTACCATTTCGATGGGATCATGGATTCCCTGCGTCGGGCGGCGGCGCACCTGCCGCGGGTCGATGCCATCGGCGGAAGTGCGGCCGGTGTGTACGTCAACAACCGGGTGAAGGTGGCGTCCCTGTACCGGGGCGTTTCCAAGGAGGATTTCGAGAAGCGGATCAAGAACCTGTTCCTCGACCTCAAGCGCGAATGGGGCGGGATCCCGTTTGAAGTGGTGAATGACGGGGAAGTCACCGCCTTGGCGGCATCGATGTCGCTGGGCGTGAATTCTGTCCTGGGGATTTCCCTCGGCACCAGCACGGCCGGTGGTTTTGTAACCGCGGACGGGAACATCACCAGTTGGTTGAATGAACTGGCGTTTGCGCCCGTGGACTATCGGCCGGATGCCCCGCGGGATGAATGGAGCGGCGATGCCGGCTGCGGCGTGCAGTATTTCAGTCAGCAGGCGGTGGGTCGATTGCTGAAGCCCGCGGGCATCGAGTTGGACGCGGCGTTGCCGCTACCGGAGAAGCTCAAGGAAGTTCAGCGCAGGATGGCGGCTGGCGATGTGCGGGCGCAGAGGATTTACGAAACGATCGGCTGCTATCTGGGCCATGCCATTGCGCACTATGCCGACTTCTATGACCTCCGGCATGTTTTGATCCTCGGCCGGGTGACGAGTGGTGACGGTGGCCAGATCATCCTGAATGGTGCCCGAGGGGTGTTGGCGGCGGAATATGCGGAGCTGTCGACGCGCATCACCTTTCACCTGCCGGACGAGAAGGACAAACGGCACGGCCAGGCGATTGCTGCGGCGAGTCTGCCCCGTTGGGAAAAGGTGTGACGTTCGCCTAACCGCTGTGCCGGCCGGTGATCCAGCGAACCAGTTCCACAATTTTCGGCGGCTGCCCGGTGCGAAGAATGGCCAGGCGGAAGATCCGACCGCAGATCCAGAGCGTGAAGCCGATGAAGCCCACCAGCACGATACCCGTTCCGATCACCTGCCAGAGCGGTGGGTGCGCGGCCACGCGGTTCATCATCACGAAAGGCGTGTAGAGCGGGATCCAGGAGAGGAAGGATGCCAGCGGCCCGTTGGGATCGCGGGGGATGAAAGGCATTAGAAAAAGCGGCACCATGAGCACCATCATCATCGGTCCCATGAAATTCTGGGCCTCCTTGATCGTGTTGCAGAGCGAACCAATGGTCAGGAAAATGCCGGCGTAGAGGACGTAGCCGCAGATGAAATAGAAGGCAAAAGCCGGTAGCAGCCATGAACCCTGGAGCAACTGCAGGACGGCCTGGGGAATTTGGCTGCCCGCGGATCCGGGCGCCGCCGCGGCCAGGGCGGCGTGCGTTTGCCACCAAGCCACCCCGAACATCGATCCGAGCCAGGATCCCAGCATGACAAATCCCACCGCGGCAATGCCGATGAGCTTGCCCATCATGAACTGTCCGGGGGTGACGCTGGAGAGCAGGACTTCGATCAGTCGGTTGGATTTTTCCTCAATGACCGAGTTCAGCAACATCTGGGAAACGGCGAAAATGGCGACCCAGAGCAGGTAGACAAACAGGCTCGGCGCCCATTGCGAAATCTGGTCGGCCACGCCCACCCGCTCGGAACCGGCGGCCTTCGTCGGGTTCAAATCAGTGATGGGAACCTGCAGGGATTCGGTCCGCTGGACTGCGGCGGGATCGAGGCCGAGGCGGGCATATTCCTGACTGCGAAATTCGGCCCGCAAGGTTCGCTCCAGCAGATCCCGCAGGGTCGTGTCCGCCTGGTTGACGCACCAATACCGCAACCCTTTCGAGGATTCCGGGGCGAAACCCACCGGGATGATGATCGCGGCAAATAAGGCGTTCGTCCCCGGGGCGAAAAACAGCGGTCGCAAGCGGGATTCAATCGAGGGGATGTCGTCCTTCGGTGATATTTCCGGCGGGGCCGGCAGCTTGCGAAAGCGCGCTGGCGCTTGCTTCGCGACCGGTCGTGGGGTGCCGGTGGACGATGTCTCCGCACGCCGCCCTTCGTAGGCCTCCATCGCGCCGGCAATAATGGGATCGTATTTACCGGTCGCGTCGATGACGAGGAAAGGTCGGGTGGGAGTGGCCCGTTTGGCGAGGAAGCCCGGCAGCAGGGCGCTGACAGAAATCAAAATGGGAAACAGAAAGATGCCCAGCCAAAAGCCCTTGGTTTTGACGTTCTCGAGAAACTCGCGCTGGGCAATGAGCAGGGTGCGGCGCATGGGGAATGACAAATGACGAATGACGAATGACGAATTGTCAGCGACCCGCCACGAGCGCCTGCGGGCCGACCAGATTCACGAAGACATCGTGGAGCGACGGCTCCGTTGCCTGAAAGGACGTCAGTGGCAGGCTGAGACGGAAACAGGCCGCCAGGATCGCCTGCGGATCGCTCCCGGGTTGGACCGCCACCTGCCAGTCCCCCGGATGGATCTGCTCGACGCGGACCACGGACGGCAGCGTGCGGAGGGCGGAGAGATCGACCGCCGAGGTCAACCGGACCTGCGGGGCGACGATCTTGCGGGCGTCCGCCACCGAGCCTTCAAAGCACTTCCGGCCTCGCGAGAGAATCAGGAGTTGATCACACATCCGTTCGGCATGTTGCATGACGTGCGTGCTGAAAATGACCGTCCGACCGCGCGCTTTGAGGTCCAGCACCAATTCCTCCAGTGCTTCCTGATTCACCGGATCCAGCCCCGAGAACGGTTCGTCCAGAATGACCAGTTCCGGATCATGCGCGATGCTGGCGAGGACCTGCACTTTCTGGCTCATCCCCTTGGACAAGGCGTCCGTCCGCGCATGGGCGAAGCTGCCCAGCCCATGGCGATCCAGCAGTTCAAAGGCGCGTTGGCGGGCCGCGGCCGCGGAAAGGCCCTTCAGCGTGGCAAAATAGGCAATCACCGCCCACGCCTTCATCTTCTTGTAGAGCCCCTTTTCCTCCGGCAGATAGCCGACCCGATCCCGCACACTGGAGGCCGACTCCATGCCGAGGATGGAAATCGTGCCGGAGCTGGGACGGAGGATGTCCAGGATCATCCGTAGCGTGGTGGTCTTCCCCGCGCCATTGGGCCCGAGGAAGCCAAAGATGCAGCCGCCGGGCACGGCAAAGGAGAGGTCCTGCACCGCGGCGTAGTCGCCATAGTACTTCGACACCCCTTTCAATTCCAGGACAGCCATCGGGATGGGATGCGTTGCCGCGGCTACTTGGCGGGCTTGGGTGGTAATATCGCGAGGATGTCCTGTTGCCGGAGATACCAGTCGCGCAAGGGCCGCGACAGCAGCGAATCCTTGAAGTCCTTGAAGTTTCCGATATTCAACGCGCCCTCCACCTCCTCTTTGATCTGCTTGTTCAGATCGGCTTTGGCGTCCACCGACCAGCCGCGGAAGGAGCCCGTTTTGTCGTTCAGTGTCTTGGCCGCCGCGATCCGGGTCTCCTGGTCAAACTTGTAGTCGACCACTTCCACCAGGCTCTTATCGACCTTCCCCCGGATCCGCTGGGAATCGTCCTTGGCCACCAGGATCGTGCGGGCGAGGTCGATGATCCGCTGCTCGAGACGTGACACCGGGTCGGCATCGCCGGCCGTGCCCGTCGCCTCGGCCGCCAGATCGCGACCGGCGTTTTCGAGCCTCAGGGTGACCTGCTTGATGACTTCGCGTTCGTAATCATCAAAAAACTTCTGCGTCCGTTGGATGATCAACGCCTTTTCCTCCGGCGTGAACGCGGTGCGTTTTTCGTCGAGGCCGACAAAATTCGTATACGCGGGAGTATCGAGCAGGCGGACCAGTTTTTGGTGCAGGGCCTTGGCGGAAATCCGTTCGGCCACGACGAGATTTGTGTCGCCAGTGGAGGCCTCGATTTTCAAGTCGAGCGGAATGAACTGCACCAGAGCGCGATCCACCCCACCGAGGCGTTCGATCTGATTGGTCAAGCTGGAGTAATGGGCCGAAATCCGTTCCTTGGAATTAAGGTCGCCGATGAAATCAAACTGGTTCTCGACCCGCAGGGACCGGTGGTTGCTGCGAAACCAACCGAGCATCGCCGCGAAGGAATTGGCCACCTCGTTCGCGTGGGATTTGACGTTCAGGTTGACCTGCGCCAAGGGAATGCGATCACGGGGATCGCGGGGTGCCTTTGCGGCGATGAACAGCTCGATGAGCGAATTGGGAAGCTGGCGGACGACATTGGCAATTTCGGTGTGGCTGGCGATGACCGGCTCGTCGCCGTAGTCGAAGCGCTGCACGTCCCCGTAGCGACCGGCGTCGTTGTCGGTGCCGAAGAGAAACTTTTTCTCCACCGCTTCCTTGTTGTCGAAATAGCCCCACTGAATCGCCGCGCGGTCGTGCGGCAGCGGTTCCGTGGTGGTCCGGATGCGCCAGCCGATGAAGGCCGAGGCCTTGAACGGTGAATACTCCATGATCGAGCTGGACGAGAGTCGGTTGGTGTAGGCGTCGAGGTTTTTGCCCGTGAGGTAATCCTTGAACCACTCGTCGAGTTGCCGGGAAGTCAGCGTGGCCGCCAGGCTGCCGGCGAAATTGTGTCGCAGTCCGAGGACATGCCCGACTTCATGACCGACCACTTGCCGCACGTAATCCTGCGCCGCCCGGAGGACGGCGGCATCGGTGAGCGCATCGCTGGCCAGCAGTTCCTCAATGCCCTGGGCGTACTGGGCGGCGAATTCGAGGGGATCAATCCGGCAGGCGCTGGCGCCTTCGAAGAAGCCAAAGCTGGTGGTCCCCCGGTTTTGCGCGCCGAGTG
>JAYTHD010000201.1:0-6133 GCA_043732975.1 Verrucomicrobiota bacterium | reverse complement strand
TGGGCCCGGCCTTAATCGGGGACCATCGGCAATCGGTGAAATCCTTGAAAAATATCCCAACCAAAAGTTAGTGGCATTGGGCAGGATGCCAGCGCTCCGGCCGTGCCAGCTCGGCATCCCGTTGGGCCAATGCGCCGGCCACCGACTTCCCGGGAAAGATGACGACCTCTCGACCCGGGAGCCACGACGCTCAGGGTCCCGTGACCGCCACAGTGAACGCTCCCGCGCTCGTCCGGCTCAGGACGCCCTTCTTGAACTGGCGGCGGACAAACGTTCCATGGTTCCCTCTCACAAAGGTCAGATCGTATTCGTCCCAGCGGTCTGCATTGAACTGGACCCGCAGGCCAAACGCCGTGGCGCTGCGGACTCCATACGTGAAGGTGAAGACGTCCGGCGCACTGTCATCGAACTCAATGCCGGCCCCGGTCGATTGAAACACGAGCCGCGGCGGGACGGTGTCGTCGTGGATGGTGTAGGTCAGGCCCACGGGATTGGCCGGGGGCGCATGGGTCGAAGGCGGCGTGCCACCGGTGCCACCGGGATTGGCCGGCGGTTGGACGAACGGACTGAAGGCCCCGGTATCCGTGGAATAAAGCGCCCCCAACCGGTAAATCCGACGCGTAAATGTTCCGGCGGGACCGTCGGTATAGGTCAGATCATATTCATTCTTGTCACCGCCAAAGCCGTAATAGCCAAAGTTGATGATGAGGGAGGCGGTATTGGTTCCGAGGACTTTATAGGTATAGCTGAAGGCATTGCCCCCGGGGCTGACCTCAACCTCACCCTCCACGCCGGACAATGCGGGCGACGGCTGTTCGACACCCCCGGCGGCCGTCTGGAAGTGGAGTTCATCCGGACGCGTCCCGCTCAGGACGTGATAGACCAGACCTGTCAAAACGTTGGGCGGGGCCGGCGGTTGCAGGGCGGTGATGAGCACTGGCGGAATCGGCACCCCGGGGATCTGATTGGTCGTGTCCGCCAGATACCGGAAGACTCCCAGCACCCGGCGTTCGAAGCTGCCCTGCCGGAATTCATCCCGCACCCAGGTTCCGCGACCGGGCTCGGAATAGGCGTAGGTGAGGGATTCGCTGCGATCCGTCGAGAAGTTCCGATCCACCCGCGCGAGGTTCTCGCTGAGCCGCGTATATTGATAGGTGAACGGATCCTTCGCATCCCCGTAATGATCGCTGCCCGCGGCCTCCGCCGCGTACTCCACGTAGTGGGTGGAGGAGTCATCCATTTGCAGGCGGGCTCCGGCGAGTGACCATGGGGCGAATCCATTGGTGGGTCCGTTCAGAATCTGCAGACGATACGCGGCAAAATCCACGGCACTGGTGCTCTTCGACGAAAATACCTGACTGACAGATCGGCCATGTCCCAGGACTATGTTCCCGATGTCGGTCCAATTGGTCAGGTTGACGGCCCCTTGAAGTTGATAGGCCTTGCCGACCTCGGTGGGGAATTCGACTTCAACCGCCGAATAGATCTTCAGCGAGGTGGGCGTCTGGGCGGCGGTGGGGAGACGACCCACGGTCAGCAGACCGGCGCCGAGGGCAAGTGCGGAAAATAGAGTTTTCATGGAGCGACGTGTTTATGTATTTATCGCCGGCCTGGCTCGACAACTTCAGTGCCGTTACCGCTGCCGACTACGTTCGTCTCTCCAAAGCAATCGGCCTGCCAAACGAAAAACAGCCCATAATTCGTGACTTTTACGGCCCCCGGAACGCGGACCGTTCCGCACGCGGAACGGGTGTTCCGATCCTTTTCCCTGCCCCCGAGGATTGGGTAGTGATGCGGGATTAACCGCACCCCTCCCGCCAAACCGGACAGGCCACATAAGGCATCCGGCTTTCCCGTAATTGGTCCTCAGGATGGCTTCGTCCAGGAATTGTCCGGCCACAGCGTGAACAAACCCCGGTCCTGAAACCATGGGTTCGGATATTCCCCATTCTCTCGACCCCGGCTCATGCCTTTCCGCTTGCGTCGGTAGCGCAGGAGATTTCGATGGCCACCTGGGTAATCGCCTTCGGATGGCCATTGTGGAGCAGCAAATCCTCGAAAAACCGCTCAAAAGCAGTGCGGTCCTTGCCGTCGGTAGCGAAGACGACCCGTCGGGCCACGAGGTCCGCAAAAACCGTCAGATAATTGTGCCCTTTACGCGAACTCATTTCGTCGGCACCCAGCGAGACCAATTCCGACAGATCCAGTCGCTGCCGGGCCAGGCCCATGTGCGCGAAGTGCATTCGCCACAGGGGGTGTCATCTTCACCAATAATCTCACCGGCTCGCTTCATTGGCATCTCCCGCATCAAGGCCAGGGCAAAGGCCTCAAAATCCTTGGTAAAGTGTTTGGCCGATCCCTCCCACGGCACCGGAATTCGCCACACCTTGCCACAGGCCGTGCAACGGCCACGAGCGGGATCACCTTCCAGCACGTCGACTGGAGCCGGGAAATCCATACTGGATCACTTTGGGCGCGGAAAGGGAAGCTGAACTCCGGGCCTGGGTAACGAACTCAATATGGGGCTGTGCGGCAACACCGCCCTGCCTCCTGGAGGATCCCCCAGCCGACCTTTACTCCTCAATCCTTCTTGCGCCGAGGCGTCACAGGCTGGCATACTGGCCGCCATCATGACCGTCCGGTCACGCCCTGCCAGTTGGATAACTTCGAGCCCGAGGCTTGCGGGTTCGATTTGCATTATTGCCATGGGCCCGGACGGGCGGTGTTGAACGCGTTTTCCCTGAAACCCCGTTCCGCACCGGCGGAACGGGGTTTTTGGTTTTTACACCCCACTTCATCAGTTAGGACAACCAAGTAATGCACGTATGAAATCGGCAACGAGCGCAGAACAGATAGAAATCTACGATACCACCCTTCGTGACGGATCGCAGGGGGAGGGCATTAATTTTTCACTGGCGGACAAGCTGCGGATTGCCGAGCGACTGGATGCGTTTGGGGTGCATTACATCGAGGGCGGCTGGCCGGGGTCGAATCCCAAGGACCTCGAATTCTTCGCCCAGGCACGCCGACGGAAGTGGCGTCACGCGCGGCTCTCGGCGTTTGGCTTTACCCGGCGCAAGGGGGTGCCCGTCGAACAGGACGAGCAAGTGCGCCTGTTGCTCGATGCCGGTACTCCCGTGATCACGATCGTCGGCAAGACCTGGCTGCTGCACGTGCACGAGGTGTTGCGGGTCAAGCCTGAGGAAAACCTGGCCATGATCGGCGATACGATCCGGTACCTGAAGGATCACGGGAAGACGGTGGTCTATGACGCTGAACACAGTTTTGACGGCTACGTCGATGAACCCGGGTACGCGCTGGCCACGTGGCAGGCGGCGGAGAAGGCCGGCGCCGATGTCATCTGCCTGTGTGACACCAACGGCGGTCGCCTGCCCAGCGAAATCTCCCGCATCACGACCGCGGCGAAGGGTCAACTGAACACCCGGTTGGGCATTCACACCCACAACGATGCGGGCTTTGGTCTGGCCAACGGCATCGCCGCGCTCGAGGCCGGGGCCACGCACATCCAGGGCACGATCAATGGCTTTGGGGAACGAACCGGGAATTGTGATCTCATCAGCGTCATCCCCACCGTTGCACTCAAAATGGGTCTGCGGGGTGTTCCTGAGAAATCGTTGCCCGGTCTCAAGGACCTCTCGGAGTTCGTCGATGAAGTGGCCAACGTGCGTCACGATGTTCGACGCCCCTGGGTTGGACAGACCGCGTTTGCGCACAAGGGAGGCATCCACGTCCATGCCATCGAACGCGTGGCGCGCAGTTACGAGCACGTGGATCCGGCGGCGGTTGGTAATCATCGTCGGGTGCTGGTGAGCGACATGTCCGGCCGCACCAACATTCTGGTGAAAGCCCGACAGTTGGGTTTTGATCTGCAGGTGGACCAGCCGGAGACCCGTGCCATCACGGCCCGGATCAAGGAACGGGAAAATGCGGGCTATGAGTTCGAGGCGGCCGAGGCCAGTCTCAGCCTGTTGATCCGCGGAGAATTGGGCCGTCGCGATGAAATTCCCTTCGTGCTGGAGGAATATCACGTCTCGGCGCGGGGCATCTCCGGGCGCGGCACGGGCACCGTTTCGTCCTGCGAAGCCACGGTAAAGGTGCGGGTGGGCGATGCCGTGCACCACACGGTCGCGGATGGGGATGGACCCGTGGCGGCCCTCGACGGCGCGCTGCGGGCGGCGTTGGGCAAGGCCTTTCCGAAGTTGCGCAAGGTGCAGTTGACCGATTACAAAGTCCGGATTCTGGACGGCGTCGCGGGCACCGGGGCGCGGACGCGGGTGCTGATCACCAGCAGCGACGGGAAAAAGGAATGGGGCACCGTGGGCGTCAGCGAGAACATCATCTCCGCCAGTCTGGAGGCGTTGGTGGATTCCATGGAGTACGCCCTGATCCGTCCCTGATCCGTTGGTTGACAGTCCGGGAAATCCACGCGCCACCATGCTCCTTTTTCGAGAGAAAATTCCCGCCGATTGGCTGCCCAAGGTCCAGGCGAACCTGAACGCCGTCCTGGTGGATCACGCCCACCTGGAGCGCAAGGCCGCCACCACGGCGATCAATCTCGAGAAATACAAGCAGCTCTTCGGGAGCGTCCACGAACTCAACGCGATTGCGATCGAGGAGCTGCAGCATTTCGAACTCGTCCTCAAACTTCTCGCCCGCCGGGGCGTGCCGTTTGGTCAGCCGATCCGCAGTCCGTGGATCAGCGGCATGATGGGCACCCTGCGCACCGGTGTGGAGCAGCAGGTGATCGATCACCTCGTCATCTGTTCGCTGATTGAAGGGCGAAGTTGTGAGAAATTCCAGGTGCTGGCCGAAGCGCTCCGTCCGCAGGAACCCGAACTTGCGGACTTCTATGGCAGCCTGGTCGAATCCGAAGGCAACCATTACGCAACCTATCTGATCATGGCCCGGCACATCGACGAGCCGGAGACGGATCGACGTCTGGACTGGTACCTGAATCGCGATGCCGAATTAATTCGACAGAGTCATTCGCTGCCCATTCTTCACTGACGACGCTTCACCGGATGGACCTCACGCCTGCCGAGCAAACGAAGCGAAGTTACGAACGACGACCTTATCCGCATCCCCGGGGTCATGCCTTGATCCGCCGGCGCGGAAATCTGCCGTCGACGAAATGGATGCTGGCGTTGGGCCGGCCGGGTCTGCCTCCCCCGCAACGCCTGCTGGTGGCCGGCTGTGGGACCGGGGCGGAGGCGTTTTTTCTGCGGCGCCGTTTTCCCAAAGCGGAGATCATCGCCGTCGATTTCAGTCCCCGTTCCATCGCGGTGGCCCAACGACTTCAACACTCCGGCAAGGTCGCCAAACCGATCCGGTTCCTGGTGGGGGATCTGACGGAGACGGCTTTCGTAGAGCAAAGCGGCGGCGATTTCGATCTCATCACATGCCACGGGGTGTTGAGCTATCTCGCGCAACCGGGTGCGGTTCTGCAGAATCTCGGCGCCTGCCTGCGGCCCGACGGCGTGCTCTATATCGGGGTCAACGGTGCCGCGCATCCCGCCACACGGCTGCGTCCGTGGCTGGCCGGGCTCGGGCTTTCCATTGACGAAATGCGGGACGAACGCCGGCTCCGCGAACTGCTGCGGCTGTGGGACACGCTGCACGGCGATTCCGATCGCGAGCTGGCGACCATGCCGGCGGAATATCTGGCCGGGGATGTTTGCGGTCCGCACTTCAATAACTGGTCGCTGGGCCGGTGGCGCGAGGAAGCGACTAATAGCGGCTGGACGGTAGCGGCGGTCTGGATTCTTCCGCCGGCCTTGCGCTTGATTTTGGAAGGCGACTGCTATCGACCGCTCTTCCCGTCGGGTCTCGGGGAGTTGGCGGACCGCCTGGATCAGGCGCGCCCTGCGGGATTTCACCGGATCCTGCTGCGCCGGGCAACGGGGAGCGACCCGGATTCATCGGGTCCTTGGACCACGCTTCGCCCCTTGCGTTGGACGGGACTTTATTCCGTCCGCCTTCAGACGACTGGCGGGTCCGGGAAGGTCACCGCCGCCTTGCGCAGTGCGGCTTGGGATCTCGACCTGAGTTCCGTCCTTTCCCGCGGGCAAGCCGACCTCGTTCGCGAAATGGTGGCCGCGGGTACGGCATCCCC
>JAYTHD010000200.1:0-10367 GCA_043732975.1 Verrucomicrobiota bacterium | reverse complement strand
ATTGCTTCCAGCGATCTCGGAGATCACCTCAATACATTACGCAGGTTTAATCGTTGCGATTGGTTCACACTTTCAAATATCGACGAACTCCGCCCGGTTTTATCAACGAACCCTTCGGGGACTTCACATCGTTTGACGAATCGTTTCCCCTGGCACTTCAGCTTTGCCGGGATCGGATTCTGCGCTCCTCTGCTTTGGAGCATCATCTGGGGATCCGCCGGACTTTGGCTGGGCGCTGAAAAGGTTCACTCACCAGGATTTCCACTCATCAATGTGGCGCTCGTCGTTCACCTGCCGGCAATATTTGTGTTCAGCATGATTTGTCCCGGTGCCCCGATGAGTGCTGGGGATGACGGTGATTTTGAGGTCAGTCTCCTATTCCTAGCGACGATACCTTCATGCATCGCCTACTGTTTGCTGGGGCGATTCATTGACAAATCGAGGGAGCCGGAGTGATTCAGAACCACGCCATGCTCACGCTCACCCATGTCACCAAACGCCATGGCTCGATCACGGCCCTCGATGACGTCTCCTTGCAGATCGAGGCGGGGGAGTTCTTTGGACTGCTGGGGCCCAACCGCGCCGGCAAATCCACCCTGATGTCCCTGGTGGCCGGATTGCACACGCCGGATGCCGGACGCATCATTCTGGATGGCCAACCCGTCTCCGCCATCAACCCCGCCAGTCGGGCCGCCCTGGGACTCGTGCCGCAGCACATCGCGCTTTATCCCAAACTTTCCGCGGAACAAAACCTCCGGATCTTCGGCCAGCTCTACGGCCTGGGCGGCGCCCTGCTCCGCGAGCGGGTCGATCACGGGCTGGAGATCAGGCAACTCGCGGATCGCCGCCGCGATCCGGCGCGGACTTTTTCCGGTGGCAGGCAACGCCGCCTCAACCTCGTGGCTTCGCTCCTGCACCGCCCCCGGTTGCTGCTGAGGGTTCACCTTGGCCGAGTCCCTGGGGTCTGCCGGCGCGCCAATTCACCGGTCAAAAGCCCACGCTGGAGGCCCTGTTCCTGCACCTCACCGGTCGCACCCTGCCCTGGCCGGACCGGTCAGCCGGGCACAGATCCTGTGGTCCAACGCGACCGGGTTGGAGTTGCTGCCTACGCTGGGGATACTTGGTGCCATGACTGTCGTCGTCATGACCTTCGCCATCTGGCGTTTCAACCGCGGGAAAATCTTCGGCTGATGGCGATCGGCATCGGGCGATGAACCGACCGGGCTGATCCCGCCCTCAACCCAATGTCACCATCGGAATGATCCAAGAGTATAAATCTATTTCAAGGAAAAATGGTCCATCCTTTTGGGGTCCAGTTAAGAGCCGCATATTGACGGAGTCACGTCCCAACGCAAGTGCCTCGCGGAGACTCTCGGGCCACCAGGTTTGTGGCCGGAGGCCGGCACAAAAGGTGGTACGAGAGTCCTCGCGAGTATCCCTCCGGTCCGGTGGTGCGAGTCTCCGACGAGCTAACCGATGACGAAATCATCGCCCGACGCGGCTGCCTCGCGGAGGCTCTCGGGCCACCGATTTTTTGGGCCGGAGGCCAACAGGGAAAGGCGAGCAAAGTCGGCGTTGCCTGTCCACCGCCTTTCCTGCCATCTATTCGCATGAGCCTTCCCCTTTTCCGCCCCGGGCTTGCCTGCCTCCCGCTGCTGCTTTTCGGAATGGGTACTCCGTGTCTGGGTTTTCCGTCGCTCGTTCACAAGTTGAAATTCCCGGCCGTCGATGCCTTCGAAGCTGCGACTCAGGCTTCGGCGATTCAGCGGAATTCGGCAGGCGATGGCTTGGTTCTCTATGACGTCACTCTGGTGGAGGACGACGGACCAGGCATTGGCAGTGACGCGGCTTTTTTGGACGAAGGTCAGCGGGCCCCGACGGTTGTTGTGGCCGGGGATGTGCGCCTGAAAAAGATACTCTGGGTGACGCCACCGGAGGCCAGCGCAGCCCGCCTCTACGTCCCGGAAGGGCTCACTGTCGAACTTAACGGCGTCTTGATTCCCGGACCTGCGGACAAGAAATACCGGGAGGTTCCCGTGTCGTTGCTCAAGCAGGGCGATAATCAGGTGGTGCTTTCCGCTTCGGCCCAGACGCGTCAGTCCGTCAAGATCGCGCCTCGCGCCGACATCCTTCGCAACGCACCGGAACGGAAGGAGCTACCGCACCGGACCTCCACCAGTGCCGACTCTGGAGGCCACTGGAGTGACGTCGACGGGGAAGCGATGGTCCGTCTTCAGCTTTTCCAGTTCGCCGGAGCAGGGAGCCTCGTTTCGCCCGTCATCGACGTCGCCCAGGACGAACCTGGGAAAACGGGGATCTCCGGGCCGGTTTCGATTGAGTCGATCCTCCTGAGACACGAGTCGGACTTGCCAGCGGGCACGAGCATCGAGTTGACGTCGCGGACCGGAACGACCCCTGTCTACGAAGCAGCCTCGTGGGGGTTCTGGCAGGCAGCGTCTGGCGTCGCTTCGACGAATCAACGGTATCTTCAATGGAAGGCGGTCCTCAAGACGCTCCATTCCACCACCACGCCAACGCTCCGAAATGTCACGGTCGAAGTCACCGTCGCCGCCGGTGCTCCTCCCGTCTGGGCGACACGGGTCCAGGTGATCGGGGCGCAAAATGCCGAGATTCACCACACTTCGATTCCCTTTGAGTACGAAAATCCGTCGCATCCACGCCTCGTCGCGTTGCGGCGAAAATACAAGTTGGACGAGGTGGTTGCCGGTGCGGCGACGGAGCTGGAAAAATTCATCAAATTACGCGACTGGGTCTCCCGGCAATGGAAGTATAACCCGCCGGTCAGTGGTGGCTATCCCGCTTGGGATGCGGATGAGATTCTCACCCGCCGGACGGGCTTCTGCGTGCAGTATGCCATCGTCTATATGCAATGCGCGCTCAGCCTCGGCTATCAAACGCGGTTTGTCTTCGGCGATCATCCGGGCACGATCCAGGCGGGGCATGAGGTGTGCGAGGTTTGGTCGAATGAGTACCGCAAATGGATCTACATGGATCCCAACAACAACGAACACTATGTGGATCCCGCCACTGGAATACCACTTTCGATGCTCGAAACTCATGATCGTCTGCTGCAGACTTTTTACCCGGGCAGGATCGCCGCCTACACGAACCGTCCCACCGCCCCGGCCCATTCAAAATATATTGGCATTCGCAGGGGCCTCTCACAAACGCCGGTCGTGGGGGAGGTGCCGCCGAAGGAGTGGGACAGTTGGACCAAGTGGCTGCACGTTCGCTATATGCCGCGGAACAATTTCTACGCACAACCCAGGCCGGGGCCAGTGTCACAAGGCTTGCACTGGGATTGGCCCGATTACTTCATCGTGGAAGATGCGCAATCTCCGCGGAACGGGTGCTACCGCAATTTCACCGCCCGCCGGTCCGATGTGGACAGCACCCTCAATCAAGTCCGATTTGCGGTGGAGTACGGTCAAAAGGAGGGAGACTTGGAAATTCAAATGGGGACCGTCACGCCCTGGTTTGAAGTCTTTGAAGTCCGGAGGGATGGCGGCAGTTGGGGCGCTGCATCAGCCAAATATGTCTGGATACTAAAGCCCGGTGCCAACCAACTGGAGATGCGCTCCCGGAATACATCGGGTGTGACGGGCCCGATCAGCTCGCTTCAATTGGTCTTCGCCAGCCCGACTCAATGATCGGGTTCGCTAACAGCACAACAACTGGCAAATCTCGTCCAGCATCATCGTCACCCTTTGATCCGCCTGCCCCCAAAACGTAACCGTCCCGGTGCTGCCGGAGCCATCGAGCGTGATCTGATAGATGTACCGGGCTCCCGGCTTCTCCAGCACATGGATGGAACGCCAGTTCACATCGTACATCACCATCCCAAAGCTGACCCGGTTGTCGATGTAGCTCATCGGCCAGTAGGTGAACCCGCCCAGCGCCAGCACCGGGCTGGCGGGCAGCGGTTACTGACTCGTCGGACCGGTGATCGTGGCCACCTTCAAACCGGGCGGGATCGACCTATTGACGCCCCTCCCTTGCACGCCCCACGCTGGCCGTCGTTCGTCCGCCCTTCCGTTGACGGCTGATCCCCTGGGGATTGAAAGGTCGACCTATTGGGCCGAAATGGCGTGGTCTCGTTGCCTTATGAATAAGCTGCTTGCTTTGATCCTGTGTCTGGGCTGGCTTCCAGTTGGGGCGGATTTCCCGCTCATTGAACGTCGCGGGAGGGTGCTGTTGATTGTCGATCAGAGCCTGGCCACGCCGCTGGCCACTGCCATCGACCAATTCAATCTCGACCTCGTGGGGGATGGCTGGGAGGTGACCACGACCACGGGCCCCCGGCACGCCGATTCCACCACCGGCACCTACGCGCCGATTTACAAGACCAATCAACTCTTGATCAAGGACAAGATCATCTCCTTTTACAATCAGGCGCCGACCGATGAAAACGTCGCCATTCTGCTCGGGCACCTGACTGTGCCCTACTCGGGCAAAGGGGCGGAGGATGAGCACAAAAAGGAGCACTGCGGCGCGTGGTCGGCCGATTCCTTTTACGGAGACATGAATGGAACCTGGACGGACAGCGAGTCGCTGGTCTGCGGCTCCAATGTATTTTTCTACAACCAGCCCAATGACGGTAAATGGGATCAGGCGACGCTGCCGCCCGAACCGGACGGATCGCCGGGACGCCTGGAGGTGGCGATCGGCCGCATCGATTTCAGCGGCATGACGGATTTCGTCAAAACTCGGCTGGCGAATTACGCCACCAATGTGGACGGGGTGGAGATCGAGTTGACCCGGAAATACCTCGACAAGGATCACCGGTTCCGGATGAAGCAATTGACCTTTTCCAGCGGCCTGCGGAGTTTCCTGGAGCCGACGCAGTCTTCGGTGTTCGAAAAGTCCATGGGGACAACGGAAGAGGCCCTGGTGAATGCTTTCGCTGGTCCGGGTTATTCCGTGACCACCAACTCCGATCTGTTTCTGGCCACCACCCCGACGCTCTGGGGCCTGCTTGGCGGCTACGGTTCCCCGTCGGCGGTGCATGGATCTGAATTTGCACAGAAATACAAGGTTCACAGTACCGCCCTCATTGCCCAGGAAGGCATCAAACCAAACGCAGCCTTTCTCATTCTGGCCGGGTCGTTTTTTGGCGACTGGCAAACGTGGAATCCTTGGAGCACGCCACTGATGAAAGCCTGCCTGGCAGCCGAGAATTCGGCGCTGACGGCCTCCTGGTCGCTGCGGCTCGTCGCCCCGTATTCCGCACCGCTTTCGGTGGGACGATTTGCGCAAGGCGCACACTACGGCACGATCATCCAGGATACCTACCGGGATCTGCCGAACGCCTCGGCGCGGGTCCTGTTCTGTCTGGGCGATCCAACCCTGCACGCATTCATCGCCACCCCGCCGACCGGGCTCACGGCGACGCCCACCCCCAACGGTGTCCGCTTGATCTGGAATCTTCCGCCGGGTCTCACGGCCTACGTGGATCGCGCGGTCTACAGCAACTTCAGCAACACCTGGGGCACCTGGACGCGGCTCACACCCACGCCCAATGCGGCGGGTCAACTGGAGGACCAGACCGCCCCGCCCTCCGTGCCCAAACGGTATCGTGTCCGTGCCGTCGAGCGACTGTCCATCGGGTCGCAGACCGGCAATGTGTTGAGCCAGGGCGCCCTGACGACGATCAATTAGCCGTGGAATTCGCCGCTCAGGATTTCCCGGCCGGGACCAACCGACGCCGGCAGCGATCGAAGGTTGTTCGCGCGCTCGTCACGATGACAAACTGGACGTCCGGAGGATTTCCCGGCTCATTGTCCTGAAATCGATGGAAAACACCTTGGGCCAGGCGCTGAGCTCGTCACCGAGTTCCTCACCGGCGACAGCGGATACGTTTCAACAACGCTATTGCCGTTGGCATGGTTGTACCGCCGACGCGTTTGAGCGGCACATCTTCCGGCGGGCCGTTCAGTGGCCCTGGGGTTGGCTGGCGCCGGTGTTTGTTCGCGCTTTTCCCCATTGGTTTCGCCGGGATTTCCGGGAACTCACCGTCGCCGGTCGGGCCGTCACCCTGCAGGAGATCAAAGAGGTGGCGTCCGAATTCAGAAAGGGCCATGACCCACGGGAGTCCCGCACGTTTGTTCGCGACACCTTGGGCTTTCGCATCTCCGGTCGCAAGTTGATGGCGGAAGCCCAGCGGGTGTGGAAAACGGCCTCGACGTGAAGCACCGGTGCGTCCAGGTTCAGCGCTTCGGCCCCCTCAGCGACTACGCCATCGATCGCCGGGGCCGGAATCTCAGTCGAAGATCACCGTGCGGTTGCCGCACAGAAACACCCGATCCTCGAACACCAAACGCAAGGCCCGGGCGAGCACCATCTGTTCCACATCACGCCCGCATTGGACCAGGTGCTCCGCCGTATGGGTGTGATCCACGGGAACGACCTGCTGGACAATGATCGGACCGGCGTCGAGTTCGGCGGTGACAAAGTGCGCCGTCGCCCCGATCACCTTCACCCCGCGATCGAAGGCCTGGTGATACGGCCGGGCGCCCGCAAACGCCGGCAAAAAGCTGTGATGGATATTGACCATGCATGCGGGAAAATGACCCACGAACTCCGGGCCGAGCACGCGCATGTACTTCGCGAGCACCAGGTAGTCCGGACGATATTTCCGCACGACCGTCAGCACCTCCGCTTCGTGGGTTTCGCGGGAGAGATCGCCGTGCGGCAGGAAGTGGAAGGGTAAATCGAATTTCCGCACCAGCGGCTCCAGGGTTGCGTGATTGGCAATCACCGCCAGCACATGGGCATTCAGCTCGCGGAAGGAGTTTCGCACGAGGATGTCCGCGAGGCAGTGATGTTCCTTCGACGCGAGCACGACGACGCGCTTGGGCTCCAATCGCGAAAGCCGCACCTCCGCGCCCGAGGGTAGTAGTGGGCGCAATTCCGATGTCAACGCGTCCGCATCCACGGCCCCGTCGAACTCGGTGCGCATGTAAAATCGTTCCGAGGGACGATCCACAAACTCCTGATTGCCCACGACGTTGAGCCCCTGGCGGAACAACACGCCGGTGATGACGTGCACCAGACCCGGACGATCCGCACACTCCACGAGCAGCACGGAGGTCTTCATCGGGATTTAATACTTCGGAACCAAAACATGCCTCAGGTTTCAAGGACCAACGTCATCGGTCAAACCTACGATGAGGGTTCGGGAATTCCGCAACCGCAACTCCCAGCTTCCGCGAATTGCCCAAGGAGAATGCGTTGGGACCAAGCCGCTGGTCCGCTCCGGGTGTCCTTGCCAATCCGGCTTCGGCACGAATCTTGGTCCGATGACGTCTCCAGCACAGATCCTCCACGTCCGTCCCGGCGAAGGCGCTGCTTTTTCCGCCGTGGGCGACGTTTACCGCATCCTCGCCACCGGCGAACAATCGGGCGGTTTGTATGCCCTGACCGAGGCGCGGGTGCTGCCCGGGGGCGGGCCACCACCGCACATCCATCATTGCGAGGACGAGTCGTTCTTCGTCATGGAGGGCGAAATCACTTTCACGGTAAACGGACGGACCACGGTTGCCGGGCCGGGATCGTTTGTCCAAGGACCCCGAGGCATTCCCCACGCCTTTCAGAACGCGGGTTCGGTGCCGGCGCGCATGCTGATCCTCGTCACGCCCCCGGGGTTTGAGAATTTCCTGGCGGAGATGGCCCACCCGGTGCCTTCCTTCGATTCACCCCCATTGCCGGTGACGCCCGCGGACATCGAGAAGCTTTTGCGGGTGGCGCCAAAATACGGAATTGAGATCCTCCCGCCACCCGGGCATTGAGCCGGTCCTGCCGGTTTCCGCTTCACCGGAGCCAACCGAGGAAAAGGAGGAGGGAGAGGACCGAAAATAGCTGTAGTCGAAATGGATCCGCGCACTTGTATACGCCGGCCTCCTCGTTCATTCGTTCCGCCTCAATGGGAGTCATCCGGGCATCGGCCGATCTGGAATTGGCACTGAGTTGGGCCATTTCCCACAACTTGCCACTGGACTCCTCGTGGCCGGCAATCTTGGGGTTTTCACGAAGATTTGAATGGTGCGTCCGGCGCGATTCGAACGCGCGACCATCCGCTTAGAAGGCGGATGCTCTATCCAACTGAGCTACGGACGCCCGAGAGCCCAGATTCCGCACCCCCTGGCCGCCATCTGGGCACCCAACGCCTCGAAGCTGGCACCGGAAACCGGGAAAACAAATCGTTCCCCGGAACCCCGCCCGTCCGTTGGGCCGACGGGCTCAGCCAAGGTGGAGCGAGTCTCTGACGAGCTAATCGGTGACGAAGTCAGACCCCGACGCAGCTGCCTCACAAAGACCCTCGTACAAAACCGATTTTGGGGCCGAAGGCCAGCAAGTCGGAGGGAGGCTCCCGAGAATTCAGCGGCCAAAGCGGCGACGAACTTTTGCGGTTCCCTCGCATCGACCGCTCAGAATGGGCGGTGCATGGTGGACACCTGCCGCAGGGAAAGCGTCTCGGCGAAAAAGCCGAACTTCCGGTAAAACCCGATGGCGGCGCCATTGCCAAAAGCCGTCACCACGACCTTGGACTTGGCCCCGCGTTGATCCAGCCAGGCCAGCGACCGCTGCATCAGGATGCTGCCAATCCCCTTCTCCCGATGCCCGGCGTCCACGAAAAGCGATTCGATCTCTCCGGCTCCATCGGGGCCCAGGCGTGTAATTCCGTAGCCAATGGGTAACCGTTGCGACGCCCCGAAGGCGACGTCGATCTTCAACCCGCCGGTCACGCTCCGGGACCGCCAATCCCGCCGGCGATCTTCAAACGCTCGCATGGCCCGTGACGCCGCGAATTGCGGATCCAGCTGAACGTTGAAGGTCTTCAATTTCTCCCACAGCGGGCGGATCATTTCCAATTGTTCGACCGTGATCTCCTGGATATCGACTCCAGCGTCCGAAGGTTTCATGGCAGGATTTCAAGTTGGTTCAGTCCTGGGACTTTTCCAAGGCTTTGCGGCGAACACGCGTCCGGGCGGCGGGACAGGGACAACTGCCAGACGCACCGCAACGCCACTCCGCCGGGAAGTCGTTGACGGGGTGGGCGCAACTCCGATTCGTCGCGATCCGACTCGCCTAGTCTGCCGGGGAGCGGGGGCAAAGAATGCCATGGAAGATTCCCAGGAATCTCCGAGTCGTTGGTTGCGGCGACGGAGCAGGTGTTCTGGTTGTTTGCGGGGCCTGAGCCGGCCGGAAGCACGGCGCCCCGGGGCGGAACGGCGGCGAATTCCCTCGTGGCCACGGCGGTATTTGCCCTTAGGCTCCGGGCGCGATCAACCTCGCCGACCCCCGGTATCGGGGCCTCTTCTTCGAGGTCAAGTGGACGCATCCGGATTTCCAACATGGCCAAACCAGCACCCGCCCCGGGCTCCTCCCCCCGGCACCACTGGCACCCCGCCGACCGCCCATGATCCCCCTTCCTCACAGCACCTCCACCCCGGCCTGGTCACCCTTAAATCTTTCCGTGCGCGTTGGCTGCCACTTGGTTTACGAAACCTCCGTTCCGACTCCGGTTCTGTTCGTGCTCCGACCGCGACTGGAGGGCCGGGTGTTGGTCCGGCAGGAACAACTGACGTTTGGCATTGGCCTGCCGGCCTATGAGTTTCAGGATTCCCACGGCAACCCCACCTACCGCTCGATGTTCATGCCCGGGCGCAACGAGATCCGGCACGACGCCCTGGTTGCCATTTCATCGCTGCCCGACAGTCGCGAGGTGTGGGGGCCTATCCTCCCGGTGAATGAACTCCCGTTTGACGTCCTGCGTTACACCCTGCCCAGCCGGTATTGCGACTCCGACAAGTTGATGAACTTTGCCTGGAGCAACTTCGGGCAAATTCCCCATGGTCTGCCCCGGGTCCAGGCCATTTGCGATTGGGTCCATAATAACATTGAGTACCGTTTTGGTTCCGGACGACCTGACCTTTCCGCCTCGGAAGTCCTCGAGCGTCGGCACGGAGTTTGCCGCGACTTCGCCCACACCGCCATCGCCCTCTGCCGGGCTTTCAATCTGCCCGCCCGCTATGTCACCGGGCACCTGCCCGACATCGGCTTCCTCGATCCCGGCACGGCCATGGATTTTCACGCGTATTGCGAGGTCTACCTGGGACAGGAATGGCTGACCTTTGACCCGCGGTTCAACCTCCCCCGCATCGGCCGGGTCAAGGTCGCCCACGGCGCCGATGCGGTGGACGGTGCCTTTACCACGATTTACGGCGAGGCGAGGCTGACCCATTTTGAAGTCTGGGCCTATCAGGTGGATCCGCGGCGCGTCTCCGTGGGCGATCCCGTGGATTTATCGAAACGCCTCGACGGCAAGCCGCTGGTGCGATTTTACT
>JAYTHD010000199.1:0-4938 GCA_043732975.1 Verrucomicrobiota bacterium | reverse complement strand
CCGCTGACTTCCCGGCCGTCCGCCAGTTTGACACTCGCCTTGAACTGTCCCGCGCTGGGATTGGGTGAGCGCTCGGCCACCAACTGGCCTTGGGCGTTGAAGCTGCCTTTGGCAAACGCACGCACCAATGCGGTCGGCGGGACAAAGGTTTCCCATTTGACCGTGGCCGGATCGACGTTCTCTGAAACGGTAAATCCATTCGCATCCAGCAACCGCAGGCGGAACGACTGGGTCGCACCGGGCTTCAAAAGAAACTCATACGGGATCGCCTGCAATTGAGCGGCGGGCCCCGGGGTCGGCCAGGCGGCGGCCAGTGGAGTCACGGGCACGTTCCCGGGGCGGCCAAAGGCGAACATCTTCTTGTCGGTCTGAACAAAGAGCTGTCCGGCATAACCCACCGGCGAGCCAAAGCAGCGGCCGATCAATTGTGTGCGGCTGATTTCAGTGACGCCGTCCCGGGTGGGCTTGAGGACCACCAGCTCCCCGTTGGCCACGCTGTCGGCACTGACCGCCGCGGCATCCTTTTCATCCTTTTGCGCCGTGTAGATGGCCACGTACAGGTATCCGTTCGCATAGAACGGGGTGCTCTGGCGTTGTTCGGCCCCCAGCTTTTTCCTCCACAGGACTGTGCCCCTTGCGGCATCAATGCCGCAGACCTCGCCCCCGCCATTGACCTCGAAAACAAGGCCATCCACCAGGATGGGTGAGCTGGCCAGGGAGCCGATGCCATTGCGCCAGACTTCCAAAGTCTTCCCGGCGAGGACGTGCGGCGTGGTGGAATTAGTGGGTTTGATGGTGCTGGGTTCCGGAATCCGGAACGCCGCCATGCGCCCAATTTCCGTCGAGTCGAGATTCTCGGATTCATGCGTCGCGATGAGGGTATCCCCCGATCGAATCAGCGCGGCGTTGATGCCACCCTTGGCCCCGGCCTTGGCAAAGGCAAACCGCCATAGGGGCTCCCCGGTTCTTGCGTTGAGGGCGAGGATGGAGCTGTCCCCTCCGGCACTATACAAGACCCGTTTCCCACCCCAAAAATCCAACCACGGCTGACTAAAGGTATTGTCCTGCGGCCGATCTCCCGGGGCGCTGCTCCAGACGAGATCCCCCGTTTTTTTGTCAAAAGCGTAAAACCGGTCACCGGCCGCGCCGTGGGCGCCCCAAGCGCTCGTGATGCCCCGGATAATCACCAATTCCCGGTCCACCACCGGCGTTGCGGTTCGCGAATTGGGAAAGGTCAGCCGGCCGAACTCCTCCATCATGGAATGCTTCCAGAGCAGCTTTCCTTCGGGCGTGAAGGCCATCAGGAGACCCTGCGTGTGCTGGACGTATATATTGCCCGTTTCCGGATCAATCGTCGGCGAGGAGGTGGAATAGCGTAGATAAATGGTGTCCGAGAGAAAATCCGATTCCGCGTGCGACCACAGCCGCTTGCCGTCCCGGACATCAAAGCAGGCCGTGACTTCCTTGAGATCCGGGCCGTCGCCTTCATAGCCATTGATATAAAGTTTACCGTTGGCGATGACCGGGGTGCTTTGACCGGGAAAGTTTGCGACCCACAGCGCATCCTTCGCGTCGACCCGGGTGGGCAGGGTGGTCTCGGTCGAGAGGGACATGCCGGAGGGACCCCGCCAGGTCAGCCAGCCATCGACGGCGGCCATGCTCAAAGGGGACATGGCCAGCGTGGCAAGAACGCCGGCGACGGTGGATACGACAGTTTTAGGGATCATATGCAAGGACAGCGTTTTCACGGATGCGGGCAACATGGACACAGGAACTACGGACAGCAACCAGAAAGTACGCGTACGTACTATATGTGCAAGGACCGCTGCCGGTGGAAGCCGGCTGCTAGGATCAGGAGGCGGCCCCGATTTGTCGGGAGATCGCCTCGCAAATGCTGCGGGACCACTTTTCCATGACGTGCTGGTCGGGCCCTTCGATGAGCAGGCGGGCCTTGGGCTCGGTTCCCGAGTAACGGAGCAGGACTCGTCCACCGTGGGGCGTGACCTCCGATTCCGCACGCTTCACCAGATCGAGGACCTGATCCAGATCTTCAAAGGGGCGCTTTTCCCGCACCCGGACATTGGTGGTCAATTGCGGATAACGCTTCCAGCACTTGGCGAGTTGGGACAACGGCTTGTCCGTCGTTTTCATCGTGCTGAGGATTTGCAGGGCGGCGACCAGGCCGTCGCCGGTTGAGCTGTGATCGCGGAAAATGAGGTGCCCGCTCTGTTCGCCACCGAAATTGTAATCGCCCCGCAACATCTCGTCGATGACATGCTTGTCCCCGACGGGGGTGCGGAGGGTGCGGCCACCCGCCGCCAGAATCGCGGCGTCGAGGCCGGCGTTGCTCATGACGGTGGTTACCAGGGTTTTTTGCTTGAGGGTGCCTTCATTGAGCATCTGGAGCGCCGAAATGGCCATGATGTCATCCCCGTCAATCAGGTGTCCGTTTTCGTCGCACAGCAGAACCCGGTCGGCGTCGCCATCGTGGGCGATGCCCAGATCCGCCCGATATTCGCGCACCTTTTGGCACAGATGCTTCGGGTGCATGGAGCCGCATTCGTGGTTGATGTTGGTCCCGTTGGGCTGGGTGCCGAAAATAATCAGTTCAGCGCCGAGTTCCTGGAGAACCGCGGGCGTGGATTTGTAAGAGGCGCCGTGTCCGCAATCGATGGCGATCCGCATGCCCTCCAGAGTTAACCGGCGCGGGAAACTGCTCTTGGCCTGTTCGACGTAACGGCCCACGGCGTCATCGATCCGGTAAGCCTTGCCAATTTCGCTCGCGGTGGGACGGATGTTCTCGATCTCGCCGCTGAAAACCAGGTCTTCGATCTCGATCTCGACCTCATCCGCGAGTTTGTAGCCGTCGGGTCCGAAGAACTTGATGCCATTGTCGTCATACGGATTGTGGCTGGCGGTGATGACGATGCCGGCGTCTGCCCGGAGCGAGCGGGTGACGTAAGCCACCCCGGGGGTGGGCAGCGGTCCGATGAAGATCACATCCACGCCCATCGACAGAATCCCGGAAGAGATCGCGTTCTCCATCATGTAGCCCGAGAGCCGTGTGTCCTTGCCGACCACGATGCGATAGCGGAGGCGATTGCGGGCGCTCCCGGCACGGTTCTTGAAGACATGGGCGGCGGCACGGCCAAGCTTGAGCGCGGTTTCGGCCGTGACGGGTTCTACATTGGCACGGCCACGGACTCCGTCCGTACCAAAGATGCGTTTTGGGGCAACCATAACAGTTCTACGGATTCTTATTGGTGGTGGAAGACGGGGCAATCAACACTTCTTTTGGCGAAACTTCCAGCACCTCGAACCCGGGGGCGAAGACCTGCAGTCGGGCGGAGATTGCTTGGCCCGGCGCGGCCTCGAGATTGGCCAGGACGTGGATTTCCTCGGTGCCCAACCGATTCAACCGCCCCGGGTCGCCGCGCAAAGTGACCGCCACGGCCGGGGGGGAAACCTGGCAGAGTGTGGCCACGCCAGGGGGGCTGAGCAGGCGGACCGGGATGCCTTCAAAAACCCGGCTGGAGCCGTCGAGAGTGAGCCGAACGGCACCTCCTTGCCGGATCTTGCGGGCGACGGTGGCCCAGATCAGCACGGCCAGGAGAAACGCGGTGAGCTTCTGCCAGCGATTGTGGCGGACAAATTGGCTCCAGCTCATTCTGCCCCTCGCTTCCTGGAGCGGCCACTGTCGAGAACGGAGCCGGTGGGTTGACCGGGCATGAAACGAGGCAGGAACCGCAGTCTTCGCCACGGGCCCCGGGGTTCGTTGCGCCGGACCAGGACGAGGGTCAGGAAGGCGCGCAATTCCGCCACGGAGACATTGCGGGTCAACGTGCCTCGGTGCGCATAGCTGATCTGCCCGGTTTCCTCGGAAACCACGATGACCACCGCGTCGGTTTCCTCCGAAAGTCCAATGGCGGCGCGGTGCCGTGTCCCGAGGGATTTAGGCAGATCGGTGCGCTGGGTCAGGGGAAAGATGCAGCCCGCCCGGAGAATCCGGTCGCCCTGAATGAGGACGCCGCCATCGTGAATGGCATTGTTGGGAAAGAAGATGGTCTCCAGCATTTCCGGCGTGGCCTCACAATCGACCGGAATTCCGGCTTCGACCGCGTCGGTGAGGTGGATGGATTGTTCGATGGCGATGAGCGCGCCAATTTTCACCGGCGCCAAACGGTCCACCGATTCAACGATGATCTCCAGATTTTCCCGGGCATCCTGAGCGGAATTGAACAAGGGCAGGTTACCCAATTCCCCGAGGATTCGTCGCAGCTCGGGTTGGAAAATCACCACGACGGCCAGCGCCAGAAAGGCCAGGAACTGTCCGAGGAGGGCGTTCAGGACCTCGAGATTCAGGAGGCTGGTGAGCAGGGTGAGCCCGAGGAGCAGGGCGAGGAATCCGGTGACGATTGGGGCGCCGCGGGTGCCGCGTAGGAAAACGAAGGCATAATAGATCCCCACCGCGAGGATGAGGATTTCCAACGCCGGCCGCCAGCCGTTCTGCAACAAGGGCCAAAGTTCCATGGAACCAACTTGAGTTACCCGCGATCTGGGCGGACGTCGGGAGCGTCCTCGGTGCCGCCGGGGTGAACCAGTGTTGCCCACATTCGCAAGGCGCGCACCGTTTCGCCAACATCATGAGTGCGAAAAACGCGTGCCCCCAAACGCTCGCACCACAGGGTGCAGGCCAGTCCGGCTGACCTCCGCTCGTTGCCGCCGGAGCCGGGAAGCTTTTCCAGAAACGATTTGCGGGAAACACCCAACAGCACCGGCCGGCCCGACTCCGCGAACAACGCCTCACTGCGCAATAATGCCAGATTATGTTCCGGAGATTTGCCAAATCCGATGCCGGGGTCGAGGAGCACTTGTTCCCCGGCGATGCCATGGGCCGCCAAAAGGGTCAGGCGATCGCGAAAGAAGCACTGAATCTCC
>JAYTHD010000198.1:0-2392 GCA_043732975.1 Verrucomicrobiota bacterium | reverse complement strand
AAAGGGAAGGCTGGTAATCGGCAATTGGCTTCGGGGAAGACGCGCGGACCGTCCACAAACTCGGCGACGGTGAAGACATCCCTGTTCAGCCGTTCCCGCAGAATTTTTAACATGTCACGTACCGATGTTTTCACTAATTCATTTCTTTCGTCGGAAGTAGCCACCAACATTTCGGCGGGGTCCCTACCAACGTCTTTGGGGTCAAGTCCGGCTCAAATAGGGCGTTCATGGCGGTTCTTTTTTAAAAGCTCGTCGCGATTAAATCTAATTTAACTAATAATTGATATTTTAAAACAATTAAATTATCAAACTGAGACTTTTATTTCATATTTATCAATTTTTTGGTTTTCGGTTGCTGGATAAACGGGTGGTGGGGAGCAGGGAGCAGCAGAGCCGTAAGAGTCAGGTCTATCAATGAAGCATTTGCCGAGCTAGCGACATCCATTTCATGCCCGGTACGATAAAACGCCACACCACGAACAAATTCAAAATAGCTATTTACCGTAAGCCCGCTTGTGCTCATTCGGCTGGATGCCTGGGCATAAAACAGGCACTACGCCAGTCGAAGTGAGGCGATTGAGCAAGCTGTTCAAGCGCAGTTGCAACGCCTTGAGCGAGCGCGCCTGTCAGGCCAATGTGCGCTGCTTGATGCAGATAAAGAGCAAGCTATGGCCGATATGGTCGATATGGCCGATATGGCCGATATGGGCTTGGCGCTGAATTTTCCGCTGGGCAAGCTGGGCGGTACGCAGGCTTGCTTAAAGATCAGCCAAGTACGTGTGCTGTCCACCCCGTAGCGGTTGGGGCGCAAGCCTGCTGCTGGTAAGGATGAGCAGGTGGCGGCTAATCGGCCTATTTACAGGATGGTTGTTGGGGTGGGGGCAGGTCATCCGGGCAACGGTTAACGTGTCTATCTTGATTAATATGGGATGGCACGGCGGTATATAACTGTCGATTCCCACAACGTGCCTGCAGAAGAGGTCAAGCACAATTGCGCAGCGGCGGCCAAATTGGCAATTAAATCAACAGCTTACAGATCAAATGCGAACTTTCCTCGGAAAAAAGTGAGTCCTGCCCACGTTCTGCGCAATTAAACCGAGTTAAAGTTCGGGAGCAAATGATGCATCGACTGTCAATGCATATCTAGTCCAAGAGTATTCACAATGCAAAAAAATATAGGTCTTCGCACGCAGTTTGTCCGTGGCGTTGCAGCTGTTGTGGTCAGCCTGGTAGCCGCTTGCGGAGGCAGCTCTGAGCCAGCAAGCATTGCGGCAACGCCGCTGGCGGCAAAAACCGAAACTGGCCATTCAGATACCGACACTGTCAGCGTTAGCGATGGTGAGGGCGGCGTTCGGCTGGCGAAAGCATCGGCCAATGCATACATCCAACCACCTGAAGCGGAGCCAAAAATACAGGCAGTGGATATGCAAAAGCGCAGCCACAAGCCGCTGCCCACACTGATAGATTTAGGCGCTGTGAGCGAAGCAAAAAGTCTGCAAATGCGCAAAAATCAAACCAGCAGGGGCATGGGCAAAGTCATGCAAGTCGGTTTTGCACGTGACGTGGAACAGGCAAAAAGCAGTGCATTGACCGCGCAGCTTCTGCAGTGGTCGCCTGCCGCCCGTGGCGGGCTTGTTGCAGCGCTGGCTTTTAAGTCCGGTGGAGCCGAAGGCATGCGGATTGGCATAGCCGTCCAGTCGCTATCACCAGAAGCTACTGTTCGCTTTTACCAAAGCGGCGGCAGCGAGGCCGTTGAGGTGAGCGGCAAAACCATTAACGAAGCGCTGGCCCTGAACCTGGCTTCCGGCGATACCAGCGAAGACGGCAGAACTTACTGGGGGCCATTTTTAAAAGGCGAAAACGGGACGTTTGAAATCGAATTACCTGCGGGTGTCTCTTCAGCTGCCATAGTTATATCTGCACCTCGAATCAGCCATTTTTTTCTGGACCCCCTGGGCAAAGAAAGCCTGACTGATGGACTTCAAAAAAACGACACAGTAACTGGAGGTTTAGCCAAATCTGGCAGTTGCAATCTTGATGTCCCTTGCAACACACCGCTTAGCACAGCAAGTAAATCAGTAGCAAAGCTGCTTTTTAATGTAGCAGGCGGGGCGGCTATTTGCACGGGAACGTTGTTAAACGATGACGACTCTACGGGCACTCCGTATTTGTTGACTGCCGACCATTGCATTTCCACGCAAACTTCAGCATCGTCCCTCACCACCTATTGGTTTTATCGATCTAGTGCGTGTAACAGCGGCGTATTAAATCCAAACATGCAAGTCAGAAACGGTGGGGCAACTTTGCTTTACAACCGCAATTTTGCTTCCAGCCAAACTGGCGACAACCCAGTGGGAACAGACACATCATTTTTAAGACTAAAAGAAGCACC
>JAYTHD010000197.1:0-3591 GCA_043732975.1 Verrucomicrobiota bacterium | reverse complement strand
TTTTCACGACGGTGAAATAGCCGCCGCGGAGTGACCAGTTCGACTCCGTCCACTCCACCGTCGCGCCCGGCAGATAACCGAGGGCGTCGGCGGGAAAGTCCCAAGCGGTGTTGGCAAACAAGCTCCAGTTTTGGAATTGCGTGCGAGGATCGTTGGCGTAGGCGTTGGCGTCGAAGGTGTCTTTGGCACTGAGCTTGCCGACCGTGAACGTCAGCCGCGATGCCGGGCGTTCGCCGGGCAGTTGGAAGTCACTGTCCGCCACGGTTTCCATGGTGTCGCCGAGGCCGATCGTCTGCCGCACAAAGAGCCGGGCCAGGTTCACGTTGGGGACTTTGGTGCCGACCTTGAAAGCCTCCCCGTTGGAAAACCCGCCCAATCCGAGTGTGTTGCCCACGCCAAATCCCTGCCACATCAGGCCATCGGCATGGATCTCCGCACCCGACCAGAGGCGGGCGCCGGCGATCAAGTCGAGCGACAAGGTCTCGCGCAATCGTCCGCCGGCCGGCAGGCTGTGATTGCCGGTGTAGTCCGCGTCGAACGCCGGATAGCCCTGGCCGATGAAGGTGCTCTGGGCATGCCAGTGCCACCACGGTGCGGGTTCGGCGGCGGCAACGCCGAGGGAGACGCCGAAGAGGCAGGCGGCAACAGCTCGGGAAAAAAGGGGCGAAATCATCGGAGAGTTGAGGCGGTGTCCACGTTCGGCGCGAACCGAAGTGCTGGGGCGAACCGAAGTGCTGGGGCGAACCGAAAGAGGCCCAACCCCGCATCCGCCCAGCGACGGGACCAACGGTGCTCCGTTAGGGACCCTTTATTGACGGAATCCAATATCCTTGAAGTGAGCAAGCGCCGTACTTTCGACACCCGATACCGATTGGCAAGAAAATGTTTGATATATAAAACATTTATTTAATCTCAAATAAAATTCTCCAACCAGATTTCGGGGAATGGAATTCCCGTGCGTCGTTGGGTGGCGTGGGCTTCGGCGATTCCCCCCGTGGGTCGCCGCCGGCAGAAGGCGCCATTTCCTTTGGGGATGCCGGACGGCCTCACGGAACGAACAACCAGTCTTTGCTTCCGGCGCCCGTCGGCGATAGGATTTCCTGCAAATGAAAGCCCCTGCCGCAGCGTTCCCGTGCTCGTCGTCGCGTCGTGAATTCATGGCCCGCACCGGTGCGGCGTGTGTTTCCGCCGCGCTGGGCTTTCCGGCCATCCTGGCGGCGGGATCCCCGAATGCGAAGCTGAATCTCGCCATCATCGGGTGCGGCGGCCGCGGTGCAGGGAATCTCGGGGAAGTCAGCAGTGAGAATATCGTCGCCCTCTGCGACGTGAATGAGCGCAATCTTGACGCGGCGGCCAAAAAGTTTCCGGGGGCCCGCAAGTTCGTCGATTTCCGCAAATTGTATGAGCGGGCCCATGAGTTTGATGCGGTGGTGGTGAGTTGCGCGGAGCACACGCACGCGTTCGCCACGCTGCCGGCGCTGAAGTTGCGGAAGCATGTTTATTGCGAGAAGCCCCTGACCCACTCCGTCTGGGAAGCCCGGGTGATCACCGAGGCGGCGAAAGCGGCCGGTGTCGCCACCCAGATGGGCACCCAGATCCACGCCGGCACCAATTATCGTCGAGTGGTGGAACTGGTGCAGAGCGGAGCCATCGGGGCGGTGACCGAGGCGCACGTCTGGGTGGGCCGGGCCTGGGGACGGCAGAGTGAGGAGGCCGCGAAGCAGCATCAGGATCTGGTGTTTGCCTTGGAGCGTCCCCAAGGAACGTCGCCGATCCCGGATGGATTGCATTGGGATCTCTGGCTGGGTCCGGCCCCGGAGCGGCCTTTTCACGAAGTCTATTTTCCGGGACCCAAGTGGTATCGTTGGTGGGATTTCGGCGGCGGGACGATGAGCGATCTGGGCAGTCACTGGAATGACCTGCCGTTTTGGGCGCTGCAATTGAAACACCCGCTGACGATCCGCGCCAGCGGTCCGCCGCCGCATCCGGAGATCGCGCCGGCCTCGATGACGGCCACCTATGAATACGGTCCGCGAGGCGATCAGCCGCCGGTGACGTTGACCTGGTATCAGGGCGAGGAGAAGCCGCCGCTGTGGCGCGAGGGACGGATCCCGAAATGGGAGAGCGGGGTCCTTTTCGTCGGCAGCCAGGGCATGCTTTTGTCGGACTACGGCAAACATGTGTTACTGCCGGAAGACCAGTTCCGGGATTTCCGCCGGCCCGAGCCCTTTATCCCTGACAGTATTGGCCATCATCTCGAATGGCTGAAGGCGTGCAAGACGGGATCGCCGACCACCTGCAATTTTGGCTACAGTGGCGCGCTTACGGAGGCTAATCATTTGGGAAATGTGGCCTATCGGGTGGGCAGGAAATTGCAGTGGGATCCGGTCCGGCTCGAAGCCACCCACGCACCGGAAGCGGCGCGATTCCTGCGCCGCGAATATCGTCCGGGCTGGAAGTTGGCGTAGCACGGATGTTTTCGCGGCCGCAACACTACTCGTACCGCAGTGAATCAATGGGGTCGAGGTTGGCGGCCTTCCACGCGGGATAGGTTCCGAAGAGGATGCCGACGGCGGAACAAACGGCGAGGCCGATGAGGGCCCAGTCGAGGGGGACCACCGGTGGGGCGTGGACCAGCAGGCACATGAGATTGCCAAAGCCAATGCCGAGCAGCACGCCCAGCACCCCGCCCACCTGGCTGAGCAGCACCGCCTCGGCGATGAACTGGAGCATCACGCTGCGCTTCTTCGCTCCGATTGCCCGGCGGATGCCGATTTCACGGGTGCGTTCGGTGACGCTGACCAGCATGATGTTCATGATGCCGATGCCGGCGGCCACCAGGGCGATACTGCTGATCGCGGCGGCCCCGAGGCGCACGGCCTGGGTCATCGTGCGGAACTGGCCGACCGCGGAATCGTTGGTCACCACCTCGAAGTCGTCTTCGTCACCGGGCGGCACCCGGCGCAGCGCCCGCATCGCGCCACGGCATTGTTCAAGGGTTTCATCGTAGACTTCCCGACTGGCGGCCTGGACCTGGATGACCAGCGACAGATCGCGACCATAGCGGCGCAGGGCGGTGCCGAGGGGAATGGCGATGAAGTTATCGCGACTCATGCCAAACAGCGCCCCGCGACGCTCCAGCAAACCGACGACGGTGTAATTGACCCCGACGAATTTCACCGTGTCGCCCAGAGCCGAGAGCCCACCGAAGGGAAAAAGCCGTTCGGCCAGATCCGCGCCGAGCACGCAGACGTTGCGGCCGGCGTCGTCGTCGGCGTCGGTGAACGCCCGGCCATCCGTGACGGTCCAGGTCTGGGTGATGAATCCCTCGGGGGTGACGGCCTCGCCGCCGATGTTGCTCAGCGTTCGCGCGTAGCGGCTGCTGGCCTCGCCCTCGGCAAAACCGGTCCGCGCGGCGATGACGGTGGCGTCGTCGACCCGTTCCCGTAGCCGGCGCACGTCCTCGATATAGAAACGCCTTCGTCGCATGAACTTTTGCCAGTCCATGTCGTCGGTGACGATGGCCGGACGCCGGGAGAACTGCAGCGTGTTCGCGCCGAGGCTGGACATGGCACCTTCCAGATTGTTCTG
>JAYTHD010000196.1:0-5651 GCA_043732975.1 Verrucomicrobiota bacterium | reverse complement strand
GGCGAGCTGGTGACCGCGATGGAATCCCTGCTGGAGGCCAACCGAAAGCTCGTGAGCAGTGATGCGGACGAGGCGCTGGTGCTCCAAAAGACCCTAGTCGATATTGTGGGCCTGAAGGCGCGGCGGCGCTGACGTTTAGGTTGATGCGGTTCACCTGCACTATCCTCTCGCCTACCGCCCCGAAGGCGCTAGTGTGCGCGGCTAATGGAAGCGAAAAAGCTCGCCCTCCTCTGCCGTGACCTCGCTGACGAAAAGAAGGCGGAGAACATCGTGGTTTTGGACGTCCGGAAACTGTCGTCAGTGACCGACTACTTCGTCATCGCGACCGGGTCGTCCGAACCGCATCTGCGTGCCATTGAATCGGAGATTCTGGACACACTGGCGGAGGATCATGGGTTGAGACCGAGTTACACGGAGGGCAGCGCCGGATCGAGTTGGGTCGTGGTCGACTTTTTCGACGTCATCATACACGTCATGAAAAAGGATGTGCGGGAGAAGTATGATCTGGAGGGGCTCTGGAGTGACGCGCTGCGGGTAAAACCCCCGGTCTTACGCAAAAAGGTGGCCGGTGACGCGGCGGCGGTGGCCGAAAAAACGGCCCAATAGCCGGGGGCGTCGTTTTCTGTCCAAACGGTGTACGGCCGCTAGTTTTGGACAATTATGATCCGCCGAGTCGTTGTTCTGGGCGCGGGCAGTGCCGGCCTGATGGTGGCCCTGACTCTGAAGCGCCGCCTGCCCCATCTGGACGTTGGCATCGTCCGGAGTTCCGACCTGGGCATCATCGGCGTGGGGGAGGGAACCACGCTGGCTTTTCCCCGGCATTTTTTTGACTACCTGAAGTTCAAGCCCGCGCAGTTTTTTGCGGAAGCCGAACCCACCTGGAAGTTGGGCATTCGGTTCCTGTGGGGCACGTCCCGGGAATTCTATTACACATTCAGTTACGAATTTCAGCATCGCCTGCCGGAATTGAGCCGGAACAACGGGTACTTTTTCGATGCCGATTCTCCGTGGACGGGTCCAGTGTCGGCTTTCATCGCTCAAGAGCGGGCGTTTCCGCGCCGGCCTGACGGACAACCGCAATTCCATAACAACCACGGCTACCACATCGAGAATCGCAAGTTGGTCGGGTGGATGGAAAATCTCGCCCGCACGCTGGGAATCCGGACGGTGGACGCGACCGTGACCGCGGAGCGCGGGCCGGAGGGGATTGCTGCCCTGGTGACCTCGACCGGCGAGCGCATCACCGGAGATCTGTACGTGGATGCGTCGGGATTTCGCAGTGAACTTCTGGGCCGCACGCTGCAGGAGCCGTTTCTCAGCTACTCGGATGCGTTGTTTTGTGATCGGGCGGTCATTGCCGGCTGGCCGCGAACCTCGGAGCGGATCAAGCCCTATACCACGGTTGAAACGATGGCCGCCGGTTGGTGCTGGCAGATCGATCACGAGAATTTCATCAATCGCGGCTACGTCTATTCCTCCGCGTTCATCACCGATGCGGACGCCCTCGCGGAGTTTCAGCAGAAGAATCCCCAACTCGCCACCGATCCCCGCGTGGTGAAATTTCGTTCCGGCCGTTACGCTCGGAATTGGATCGGCAATGTGGTCGGTGTTGGCAACGCCGTCGGGTTCGTTGAGCCCCTGGAGGCCACCGCGCTCCAGATCATCTGCGTGGAGTCCAGCACACTCGCGGATTCCCTGATTGATTGCCTCGGTGAGCCCACGCCCACATTGATTGAACTCTACAATCGATACAACGCCCAGGCCTGGGATGACATTCGGGATTTCCTGGCGGTCCACTATAAATTCAATCGGCGTCTGGACACTCCATTCTGGCGCGCGTGCTGGAATGACACGCCCTTGCACGGGGCACAGTTTTTGGCGGATTTTTACCGTGAAAATGGCCCGAGTGTCGTGGCCGGCGCCCAGTTGTTGCATCCTTCCAATTCCTTCGGCATGGACGGCTATCTCGCCTTGCTGGTGGGCCAATCCGTGCCGCATCAGAAGCCCTATGTTCCCGCCGCGGCGGAACAGAAAATCTGGCGGGAGCGCCTGGGGAAATGGTCGGCGGAAGCCCGGCGGGGTCTGGATGTAAAACAATGTCTGGCCGCCGTTCGCGGTGGACTGGTGCCGTGGAACCGGCCGTCCTGAACCCCGGGTGGGAGAGCCCTTTCGATGAGCATCCGACGCGCTTCTTTTGGGCGACTTTGCCCGATTGGGATTGCGCTGCGCCCGGCGATCCAATGGTGTCTGGCCATTGGGCTCGCGTGGTCCGCCGGCTGTGACAATTCCCACCGGACACCCGCGAAGGTCCCGGTGGCTTTGGCTCCGGAGCCGGCACTTCCGCGGTCGACGTCGCCCTGGTTTGAAGAGGTGACGGCGCGGCTGCACCTGGATTTCCATCACGTCGCCGGGACCAACTGGTTCATGGCGGATCAAGTCGGATCCGGTTGTGTCCTTCAGGATTTCGACAACGATGGTCGGGTGGATCTTTATTTCGTGCAGGATGGCGGTCCGCCATTGGAAGCCCGCAATGGGCTCTACCGTCAACAGGACGATGGCACCTTTGCACCCGTGCCACCGGGTTCGGGCGCAGATATCAGCGGGCGGGGAATGGGGGCGGCGGCGGGGGATCTCAACAACGACGGATTGGCGGATTTGGTCGTGACCGAATACGGTGGCGTGAAGTTGCTCTGGAACCGTGGGCACATGCAATTTGTCGAAATGGCCCGGCAGGCCGGGGTCGACAATCCGCGCTGGGCGGTGCCGGTCAGTTTCATTGATTACGATCGGGACGGTTGGCTGGACCTGGTGGTGGGCAATTACCTTGATTACGATCCAACCCAGGTTTGCCAGGACGTCCAGGGACGACGTGACTTCTGTTCACCTGAGGCATTTCCCCCGACCGTCACGCGGCTCTGGCGCAACGTGACCGGCAGCCCCGGAGCGCCCCCTCGTTTCGTCGAAGTCACGGAACATGCCGGCCTAGCGCGGGTACCCGGGGCGGCCTTGGGACTGGTTTGTGCGGATTTTACCGGCGATGGCTGGCCGGATATTTTTTGTTCCGATGATGGGCGGCCCAATCGCCTTTTCGTCAATCAGCGAGACGGCACTTTCAAGGAGGAGGCGGGGATGCGCGGTCTGGCCTTCAATGCGATGGGGCGGACCGCGGCGAACATGGGAACGGCTTTTGCGGATCTGGACGGGGAGGGGCGGGGAGCCCTGTTTGTCACCCACCTGGCCGAGGAATTCCACTCCTTTTTCCGGCAGGATCAACCCGGACTTTTCAGGGATGCCGTGGCGCAGTCGGGATTGCAGCAACAGTCCTGGCGGGGCACCGGCTTCGGTACGGTGGCGGCGGATTTCGACAATGATGGCGGGATGGATCTGGCGGTCGTGAATGGCCTTGTCTCGCGCTCCAAACCGGGCCAGACACCGGTGCGGCCGGGAACCTCTGTGTGGTGGGCTCCCTATGCCCAGCGCCCCCAACTTTTCGCCAGTGTGGGCGCGGGGCAATTCCGGGATGTTTCAGCGGATTCTCCGGCGCTGACGGCCAGCGCCAGCGTGGGCCGAAGTTTGGCGGTGGGCGATTGGGATCGGGATGGGGGAATGGATCTGGTCGTGGCGAATGTGGCCGGGCCGGCCGTGCTGCTGCGGAATCTGCCGCCGCGACGCGCCGGATGGATTCAATTCCGGTTGACCGATCCCGCACATGGTGGACGCGATGAGATTGGCGCAGAAGTGGTGTTGGTGTCGGGTGGGCGTCGTCGGTGGGCCATCCTCCAGCCCGCGACGAGTTACCTGGCCAGTCATGAGCCGATCCTGCATTTCGGTCTGGGCCGGGAGACCCGGTATGATGCGGTCGAGGTGCGCTGGCCGGAGGGAAATCGCGAGGTTTTCGCCGGAGGTGACGCGGGACAGCGGGTGGTGCTCCGCCGGGGATCGGGCCAGCCATGAAGATTTCCGGTTGGATGCTTTCCGCCGGCGCGGCGTGCGGCCTGCTGCTCGCGGCGTGCTCGCCGGCCTCGCCGACGACGCAAAGGGCGTCGCGGAAAGTGCCCGTGCCCGAGGTGTCGACGCAGCAACTCGATCCTTTTCTGGCCACCACACTCAGCGGGGCGCGCCTTCGGGTCCTGACCAATGACACGTCGGCGCTCGCCTGGGGGCGTTTGGGGCAAGCCCTGGATGCGGCGGATTTCGATGCTGAATCGCAGGCCTGTTACCGGGAGGCGGCGCGTTTGGATCCCGCGGGGGCACGCTGGTTCCATTTGCTGGGCTTGAGGCAATTGCGCGAACAGCCGGACCTGGCGTTGGAAAATCTTCGACGGGCGGTGCAATTGACGGGCGAAACCAACGATGCGCCCGTGCTGCGTCTCGCCTTGGCGTTGTCGGAACGCGGACGATTTGTCGAGGCGACGAACCGATTGCGATCCCTGCTCGCCGGCGTGCCGGACCACCCGGCTGCGCGGTTGGAATTGGCGCGGGCGTCCCTGGCGTTGGGACGATTGGGGGGCCTGCCCGACTGGTTGGCGCCCTGTCTGACGAACCCATACACGACCCGGGCCGCGCACCTGATTCTCGGGCAGGTGTTGCTGCGAAATGGGGACACGGAGGCTTCCTCACGACACGCCCAACTGGCGGCGGCGATGCCAAAACCATTTGACTGGCCGGATCCGTTTTTGCGGGAGGTCCAGGAATTGCGCCAGGACACGGGCAAGTTGGCGGAGCAGGCCAACAGCCTTTTGAGGCAAAGCCGATGGGCGGAGGCGGAGTTGGTGTTGACCCAGCTTTTGAGCCACGTCCCGGAAAGTCCGGAAGGGGTCCTTTTGCTCGGTCGGGTCCGGCTTCAGCAACGCCGTTGCGCGGAGGCGGAAGCGTTGTTCCAGAGATTTCTGCAATTGCGCCATGAAGCGCCATACGGCTGGATGCAATTGGGCATGGCGTTCTATTGTCAGTCCCGGTGGGCGGAGGCGGCACGGGCCTTTGAAGAGGCGGTTGCCCGCAAGGCGGATTTTGCCCAGGCGCACTTCAACCTGGGAATGGCACGCTCCCGCCTGAGAAACTCTCCGGCGGCCATGGCCAGTTTCCGCGAAGCCCTGCGCTGCACGCCTGGAGACGTGTCCGTTCACATGGCGTTGGCGGAGGAATTATTCCGGATCGGAGAGACAGCAGCCGCGCGGGAACAGGTCACCCAGGCGTTGGGCATCGACCCCAACCACCCGAAGGCGAACGCCCTGCGGCGCCGTCTCGACTCCCCGGCGGTGAAATAGATAAAAAAGGTCCGGCCAGCGAAACGCCGGCCGGACCTGAACTCATGTTGACCGGGTAAGTAGCAGGTCAGCGGGAGGAACATTTCACGGGAGAATCTGGCCGCGGATCTCTCCGCCGCCGTTCAGCGTCGTGTGGATGTTGAAGTAGGTGCCGCCCGCTTCGATCGAGGCCTTCAGGGCGGGCGTGATCGTGGCCGTGCCGGAAATGACTCCGGATTTCGTACCTGTGACCGGCGTGAAACCGAGGCTCACCGGCCCGGCAACCCCCACGGGCCCCGTGTGGATGTGTGATGCCGTCAGACCGGTGGTGAGACCTTCATAGGTCACGTAGTAGGTGAGCTTCAGGCCCTCAATGATGGCGATTCCGCCACCCGTCGCGGAGGA
>JAYTHD010000195.1:0-3739 GCA_043732975.1 Verrucomicrobiota bacterium | reverse complement strand
AGGAGTCCAACTTTTCAAACTCGACGACCGGGACCTCCAGATCGAGCGGGAGTCCAAGAACACCTCCGTTGAGCGAGCCCGTTTGGAACTCGAACAAGCGGAACGTGACTTCACCCGGGCCAAGCAGTTGTTCGGGGACAAGCTCATTTCCCAGGAATTGTACGAAGACGCCCGCACCAAGACCGATTTGGCCAAGAACAGTCTGGAAAGCCGGCAGAAGGATTTGGAATTGACCGTCGATCGGCTCCGCAAAACCCGCGTCACGGCACCTTTCGATTGCACAGTCCTGACCCGCCCCGTTTCGGTCGGCCAGGCCGTCAGTGGCTCCGGCGGCTTCAACTCCGGTACCGAAGTGCTCACCATTGCCAACCTCGACGATCTGATCATCAACGCGCACATCAACCAGGCGGATATTTCCCGCCTGCGCATTGATCAGGAGGTTGCCGTCACTCTGGAGGCCATCCCGGGATTGAACATCACCGGAACGGTGGAGCGCATCCAACCCCAAAGCACGATCAAGAATAATATCCGCGGCTATCCGGTGCGGATTCTGTTGAAATCCGTGGACAAAAAGGTGCGTCCGGGCATGACGGCCAACATTTCCATTCCGATCGCGAGCGCGGACAGCGTCGTGGCCGCACCCCTGGCGGCGATTTTCACGGAGACCAATCCGGAAAGCCGGGCGATGGAGCGCTACGTTTACGTGAAACGCGCCGAGGAATGGGAACGCCAGCCCGTGGAAATTGGCGTAAGTGATTATTTCTTCGTGGAGGTGACCAAAGGTCTCCAGCCCGGTGTGGAAGTGGCGCTCGAAGACAAGTCAAAAGGCCAGAAGCAAAAAACCATCGCCTTTGGTCCGGGTCTTCCGCGAGTCGGCGGATCCCCGGCTCCGGGGGCTCCGAAATCCGGTGGAACCTCCCCGAGCGCCGCGCCCGCCACGGCACCGCGCCCGGCCGCGTCCACCAGTCCGGGCCGATGAGCGGCCCGACAGCCCGTTTTTCCCATGGCGCTTCTTGAACTGCGCAACGTCAGCAAGATCTATCACCTCGGCGGGGAGGAGATTCGGGCCTTGGACGATGTCTCGATGGAACTCACCACCGGTGAATTCGTCTCCATCATCGGCCCCTCGGGTTCGGGCAAGTCGACCCTGATGCATATTCTGGGCTGCCTCGATTCACCGTCCAAGGGCAGCGTGAAACTCGACAACACGGAAATCGCCCTGGCCTCGCAACGGGAGCTGGCCCGGATCCGCAATCGCACCATCGGTTTCGTGTTCCAGTTCTTTAATCTCCTGCCCAAGCTGAACGTGGTTCAGAATGTGGAGTTACCGATGATTTATGCCGGCATGGGCAGCCGCGAACGGCGGGAACGGGCCCTGCAGGCGCTGGATCTGGTGGAACTCGGCAACCGCTTGAAAAACCGGCCCAGTCAGCTTTCCGGTGGCCAGCAACAACGCGTCGCCATCGCCCGCGCGCTGGTGAATAATCCCAAGATCATTCTCGCCGACGAACCCACCGGCAATCTCGACACGCACACGGGCGAGATCATCCTCGGGCTTTTCCGCAAACTGGCGAGCGAAGGACGCACCGTCATCCTGGTGACCCATAATCCAGAGATCGCGGCCGTCACGCCCCGGCGAATTGAAATCCGCAATGGCAAAATCGCGGACAAGGTCGATTCCAAACTGGCCGGGCTGGATCGCGCCGCCCGCGCGGGCACGGCCGCATGAATTTCACCAATGCCGTCGGTGTGGGGTTGAAGGAGATTCTGGCGCATCCGCTCCGCAGTCTGTTGACCCTTTTCGGTATCCTCCTCGGGGTCTCCGCCCTGGTGGCCATGTCGGCCATCATCGCCGGGAATGAACGCGGATTGAAGGAGGGTTTGACCGCCATTGGGGGACTTCAAAAGGTGCGAATCGAGGCGCAGCCCGTCCCCGTGGAACAGAGATACCTGCGCGATTTTGCGACCGGCGTGACCATTCAGGACGTCCAGGCCCTCGAAGCCGGCGTCCCGGAGTTATTGGAGTTGTCGCCCCAGATCCGCCTCGATATACCGCCGGTCCTGACGGTCAACGGCAAACGGACCCGCGTCTTCATGACCTCCGGTTGCCTGCCCCAGCAATTGGAAATGATGGAACATGCCATCGGACACGGCCGGATGTTCAATGCCATCGATAACGAACAGGCGCGGTCGGTCTGCGTGATTGGCACCGGCATCCGGGACGATTTGTGGGGCAAGCCCACGGACGAGGGCGAGGAAGTGGATCCGGTCGGCCGCCTGGTGGCCATCAACGGGGAGCCCTTTACCGTGATTGGCATGTTCCAGCACTACGAAGGCGAGCAGGATCGCAAGGCCCGCGAACTGGCGGCGGCCGAGCGTCAGTCCAAACGGGCGGAGGAGCGGGCGGCAGGAATTACCAACGCCGTGACGGCCCCCAATCGCAACCGGGGCTGGGGCGGCGGCGGCGGACGGCGGGGGAATTTTTCCTATTGGATCAAGAACAACACCGTTTATCTGCCCTTGGAAACCATGCGGCAGAAATTCATCCTCGGGGATACCAATGCCAATCCCCACCGGATTTCCGTCATCGAGGCGAAGATCCGCGACGTGGAACGGCTCGACACCGCGCTCACCCAAATCCGCAACGTCCTGATGGTAACGCATCACGGCATTGAGGATTTCGCATTTCGAACGCAGGAGGACTGGGCCGACCGCATCCAGGACACGATGAAAAACGCGCGCATCAGCGGCGGGCTGATCGCCGGCATCAGCCTGTTCGTGGGCGGCATCGGGATCATGAACATCATGCTGGCGAGCATCAGTGAACGCATCCGCGAAATCGGCATTCGCAAGGCGGTGGGCGCTGCCGGGCCGGACATTTTCATCCAGATTCTCGTGGAAAGTGTCGTGATCGCCGGCCTGGGTGGCCTGTCCGGGCTCGCCGCCTCCGGAGTCATGGTGTGGATCATTTCCCAGCTCACGCCGACTGAAAACGCTCCCGTCATCACCTGGCCGGCCATGGCGGTGGCGCTCAGCTTTTCCCTGCTGGTGGGCATCGTCGCCGGCCTGTTTCCCGCCATTAAGGCCGCCCGCATGAACGTGATTCAAGCGCTGCGCTATGATTGACATCGGCTCGCGAATCCCAATTGCTCCGTGAATCTCTTCAACACCGTTGTCATCGGCCTGCGGGAGGTTTGGGCGCATAAATTCCGCTCGATGCTCACCATGCTCGGCATCGTGCTGGGCGTCGCGGCGCTGGTGGCGATGAGTGCACTGGTTCAGGGAATGGAAAACGGAGCCCGCGAGGCGATGGTGGCGATGGGCGGCGCCGACAAGGTCCAACTACGGCGACAGGCCGTGCCCGCCTACCAGGAGCATCTCGCCGATCTGGCCCCCGGACGCACTCTGCTGGATGCGATGGCCTTGCGGCAGGGGGCACCGCTGCTGATGGAGGTTTCGCCGCAGATGGCGATTGAGGATGTCCTGCTCACCCGCGGTGGCAAGCGGTGCGATCCCGCCGAATGCGTGGGCGTCACGCCCGCGGTCATCCAGATGAACCTGCACACGCTGGAACACGGACGCTTTTTCAACGACATTGATGAAGAAAAGGCGCACGCCGTTTGTGTCATTGGCACTGGCATCCGCGACGAACTTTTTGGGAAACCGGACGAACTCGGACACGAAATCATCCCCCTGGGCGAGACGCTCTATTTGAACGGGCAGCCGTTCATCATCGTGG
>JAYTHD010000194.1:0-3109 GCA_043732975.1 Verrucomicrobiota bacterium | reverse complement strand
GATGCCCATGTCGCCGCAGGTGGGTCGCGCGCCGGAATCCGTCGCGCCTTGGACGATGCCGGCCTGGAAGTGCCCACGATGATTTATCTGGGCGGCTGGTTTGAGTGTGCGGACGCGGCGTGGCCGGACAAGCGGGAGGAGTGTGTGCGGCGGTTGACGGAGGCGGCTGAACTCGGGGCCCGACGGGTGATTGCCGGGCCGCCCATGGGCCGGGGCGATGTCCAATTGGGCGCGCGCCGCTACCGGGAATTGTTGGAATTGGGCGCGGGGATCGGGGCCTTGCCCGCGATGGAATTCCTCGGTTTTGTTGAGCAATACTGCACCATCGAATCCGCCCTGGAAGTATTGGAGTTGGCCGATCGCCCGGACGGCACTCTGGTGCTGGATCCCTTCCATGTTTTCCGCGGCGGTGGCTCCGTGGAGGCGATGGCGCGCTTGACGGCGTCGCAGATTGCCATTTCGCATTTCAATGACACGCCGGCGTCGCCGCCCCGCGAACAACAACACGATGCCGACCGGGTCTGGCCTGGCGCCGGCCATCTCGATCTGGCGCGGTATTTGCAATTGCTGCGCGGCACGGGTTATCAGGGTTGGCTGTCCTTGGAATTGTTTCGCGAGGACCTCTGGCGGCAGGATCCGCTGAGCGTGGCCCGCGAAGGGTTGGCGCGGATGCGGGCGGTGGTGGAAAAAGAATTCTCCCTTTGAAAATCCTTGGTTCCGAATGTGTGCACCCTGCCGCAGCGGTCCTCGCGGAAGGACCGGTCTGGCACGAGGAGGCCCTCTGGTGGGTGGAGATCGAGCGCGGCGAGGTGCATCGCCTGGATCCCGTCAATGGTGCGGATCGAGCGTGGCCGCTGGGGATGCGCGTCGGCTTCGCAGTCCCCACGGAGCGCGGGGATTTCATCGTGGGCACCCCGTCGGGATTGGGGCGCTTCGATCCGACCACCGGGGCTTTGAAACTGATCGTGAATCCGGAGGCCGATCGCCCGGGCAATCGTTTCAATGATGCGAAGTGCGATCCCGGCGGCCGGTTGTGGGCGGGGACGATGGCGATCGACGAGCGACCGGGTCAGGGCAGCCTCTACCGCGTGGAGGGTGGGGAGGGTGGTGAAGGCGTGGATGGCAATTGGCGCATCACGCGACTGGTGGAAGCAGTAAGCATCTCCAACGGGCTGGCGTGGTCGCCCGATCAGCAAACGATGTATTATATCGATTCCCCCACCCGCCGGGTCGATGCGTTTGATTTTCGTGACGGGTCGATTTCCGCTCGGCGCACGGTGGTGACGCTGACGGATGGCTTTCCCGATGGCATGTGCGTGGACGCAGCGGGGAACCTGTGGATCGCGCTGTGGGGCGGATGGGGCGTGGCGTGTCACGATCCGCGGACGGGACAACGCCTGGCGAAGGTGGAGGTGCCGGTGGAGGCGGTGAGTTCCTGTTGCTTCGGGCGGGACGATGCGTTGTGGATCACCTCGGCCAGTCGAGATCTGGACGTCACCGGGCGAAGTCGGCAACCGCTGGCGGGCGGGATTTTTCGCGCCCGTGTCGGGGTGACGGCGCCGCCGGGGAATTCGTCGCGGTTTCGTGAAATCCCTGCAAATGCCCGTGGATGAACCGTGGCTTCTGAATCACTTTTTCATATAATGATATCTCCTGCGGCGGTCATCTCCCGGACGGGGCTTGGGCGCAAACGCTTGACTCTTGCGGCGAAGTTGGGGCCTTGGGCGTTATGGATCTTGCTGGCAGCGGGTGGTGCTGGTTTGTTGAACGCGCAAGTGCCGCAGGCCAGAATGACGGCCATCGCTCCCTTGGCGTTTCAGATTGGAACGACCAATGACGTCAGCATCTCCGGCACGGACATTGACGACGCCGCGCAGTTGTGGTTTGCCGATTCCCGCCTGCGCAGCCTGCCGCGAACGGGAGGCTTCAGATTGATCGTTCCGCCGCAGATGTCGCCGGGTGTCGTGGAAGCGCGCTTCGTGGGGCGCTTCGGCGTATCGACGCCGCATCGACTCTGGCTGGGGGCGGAACCGGAATGGGTATTACCCGCGACGAATCATTCGCGCGCGACCGCATATTTGCTGCCGGCCAAGGCGGGCGTGAACGGTCGAATGGAGGCGGGCAAGGTGGCCTGGTTTCGCCTGTCTTCGCCCGCACCCCAACCCCTTCAATTGCACGTGGCCGCGGCCGCGTTGGATTCCCTCAATGAGCCGGACCTGACTGTTCTGGATAGCGAAGGCCATGAAGTCGCCCACAGTCGACATGGGGGATCCATTTCAATGCCGCGGCCGCCGGCGGGAGAACTGTTCATCACGCTGCACGATCTGCGTTTTCGCGGAGGCGATGGTTTTGGGTATCGGCTGACGCACGGCGCGATGGCGGCGACGGCGCAGTCCAAGCTCAACAACGCGCTGCCCTCTCTGGCGAAGGCGAGCATCCGCTCGACCGCCACTGCGAACGGCCCGGCACCGATATTAATGGCGCCAACCAACGGGCTGCTGGAAATCAAGCCGCCGGCCGAAGTCCGGGGCCGGTTCGCCCGTCGCGGCGAAACCACGGGCGTGACCTTCTCCGCGCACAAAGGCGAGGTGTGGTGGATCGAATTGACCTCGGATCGCTTCGGTGAGGCGACCGATCCCTTTGTCCTGGTGCAGCGGATCCGTGCCACCAAGGGAGAGGCGGGCGAGAAGCCTTATGCCGATGTCCTGGAGGTACCGAAGCTCGACGCCAATTTCGGAGGCACGGAGTATCCGACCGGATGCCGGGATGTGGCGGGAAAATTTGAAGCGGCCGAGGACGGTACCTATCGCGTGATCCTTCGCGATCAATTCGCCCAAGCGCCGCACGCGCCGCTGCATCCGTGGCAGCTCAGCGTCCGCCGGGAAACGCCGGGTGTTTCCCTCGTGGTCGTGCCGGCGCCCTTGCCGCGGCAGAATGACACCGACCGCCAAATCTACGGCACCGCCTGCAATCTGCGGCGGGGGGAAACCATGGCGCTCAAGGTGCTGGTTTATCGGCACGATGGTTTTGATGGTGAGATTGAACTGGTGACGCCCCAGTTGCCGACGGGTGTGACGGCGTCGGCCACCCGCATTCAGGCCGGCCAGCG